>WQXW01000101.1 GCA_009781575.1 Solirubrobacterales bacterium | reverse complement strand
CGTTCATGTACCTCAGCAGCGTGGGCGTGGCGTTCCTCGGCTCCTACATCGCGGTGGTGCGCCAGGTGGGCTATGTGTCGTCGGGCGGCTATTCGCTGATCTTCTGGGAGTTCCAGAATCCCACCGACCTGTTGTACAGCATGATCAAGGGCATGGTGATGGCCACCGCGATCGTGCTGGTGGCCTGCTACTACGGCTACACCGCCAGCGGCGGCCCGGTGGGCGTGGGCACCGCGACCGCGCGCTCGATGGTGCTCAACCTCGTGCTGGTCACCCTGATCGGCATGCTCGGCACCCAGCTCTTCTGGGGCGCCAAACCCAACGCGCCGATCGGGGGCTGATCCGCTCCGGCCGGTGCCGGCCGGTGCCTGCCGGTGCCGGCCGAGCTCCCGGGCAGCGGCCGTTGCGTTTTTTGTTTTGTGGATTGGTTCCGCGCGGAACGAATCCTAAAAACAAATCCCCCAACGCCGGCCTCAGACAGGCGTGTTCGAAGCCGGGCCGGGGGCGCTCAGACAACCACTCCGTCGAGCCCCAGCGCGCGCGCCACCGCGGGCTCGTGGAGGCTCGAGGCGATCACGTGCGCGCCGGGCAGCGGCAGATCGGGGAAGTAGGGCACCCCGATCACGCGCATCCCCGCGGAGGCGGCTGAGGCGGCGCCGGCCGGGGAGTCCTCCAGCGCCGCGCACGCGGCGGGTGGCGCGCCGAGAAGCCGGCAGGCCTCCAGGTAGATGTCGGGCGCGGGCTTGGGGTGGGCGACATCCTCGGCGCACACCGTGGCGGTGAAGAGCGCGCGGTGCTCGAGGCCGGCGGCGGCGAGCGTGCGCTCCAGGAACTCGCGGGGCGAGTTGGTGGCGACGGCGAGCGCGACGCGCGCGTGGCGCAGGCGCTCCAGCAGCTCCAGCGCGCCGGGCCGCGGCGGCACGCCGGCCAGCGCCTCCTCCATCACGAGCTCGTGCAACTCGTCCATGAGCGCCTCGCCCCCGCCGGGCAGCGCGAGCATCGCCTCGAGCTTCGCCGCGGCCTGCGCGCGCGATGAGCCGATCAGCGCGCGCTTGTGTGACATCGTGAAGCGCCGCCCGCGCCGGGCAAAGAGTGTGACCTCGGCACGGGTCCAGGCCTGCTCGGTGTCGAGCAGCAGGCCGTCGTTGTCGAATACGACCCCCGCCGGCGGCGGCGCGGCGCGCGCTCTCACACGACCACGCGCCGGATGATCTCGCGGGTGAGCTGGGTGAAGCTCATGCCCTCGGCCTCGGCGGCGGCGGGGGTGATTCCGGTCTCGGTCAGACCGGGGATGGTGTTGATCTCGAGCACCTGGGGCACCGAGCGCTGGTCGAGGATCAGATCGACGCGCGCGAAGTCGCGGCAGCCGAGCAGCGAATACGCGGAGCGCGCGACCCGCTCGACCGCGCGCGCGACCTCGTCGGGCAGCTCCGCGGGCGCCTCCAGACGCACCTGGCCGATCGTGTAGTGGGCTTCGTAGGAGTAGAAGCCCGACTCGGTGTGCAGCTCGACGATCGGCAGCACGCGCGGCTCCTCCGGCGGGCCCAGCACCGTGACCGCGAGCTCGCGCCCCAGCACGCGCTCCTCCACCAGCACGCGGTCGCCGTAGCCGAAGGCGCCCAGCATCGCGGCGGGGATCTCCTCGGGGGTGCTGACAAACTTGATCCCGATCGCCGATCCCTGCGCGACCGGCTTTATGACCACCGGCAGCCCGAGCTGCTCGAGCAGGCGGGGAAAGGTGCGCGCGCCGCCCAGCTCGCGAAACGCGGTCTCCGAGAAGGAGTGAAACGAGGGCGTGGGGATGTGGTGCAGGCGCAGTTGGCGCTTGAAGAGGATCTTGTCCATGCACAGTGCGGACCCGAGCGCGTCGGAGCCGGTGTAGGGCACCGCCAGCGTCTCCAGCAGCTCCTGGAGCGTGCCGTCCTCGCCGCCGCGCCCGTGCATGGCCACGAACACGAAACGGGGACGCATTGTGAGCACCTGATCGATGAACCGCGCGTCGAGGTCGAGCGCGTGCACCTCAAAGCCCAGCTCGCGCAGCGCCTGCTCGACGCGATGGCCGGAGCGCAGCGAGATCTCGCGCTCCAGCGAGCGCCCGCCCATCGCCACGATCACCGGCCCGTCGCTCACCGCCTCTCCCCCGCGCTCACCGGGTCTCCCCCGCGCTCACCCGCGCTCACCCGCGCTCACCCGCACTCACCGCCCGACCCCGCTGTCACCCGCGCTGACGGTGCGCCTCACGCCTTCGCCCCGGCGCGCTGGGCCAGCAGATTTGTGTCGAACACCGTGGTGGTGCGCGAGGACTCGCGCGCCTCGGCGAGCGCGATGTCCAGCAGCTCGTCCATGAGTGTCACGAACGGCAGCCCGGAGGGCTCCCACAGATAGAAGGAGAAGGAGCCGGGGATCGTGTTGAGCTCGTTGACGTAAATGTTGTGGTGCGAGTCCAGCAGGAAGTCGACGCGCGCGACCCCGGCGCAGGCGAACGCGGCGAACGCGCGGCACGCGAGGGCCTGAATGCGCCGCGTGAGCTCCTGATCGAGGGGCGCGGGGATCAGGCGCTGGGCGCCCTTCATACCCTCGCCCTTGTGGCCGCGCATGTACTTGTCGTCGAATGAGAGAAACTCCTGGTGGGCGATCGGCTGCTCGCACACCGACACACGCGGCGGGATCCCGGGGCGGCCGAGCACGGCGCAGTTGATCTCGCGCCCCCCCTCGAGCGCGGGTTCGGCGAGGCAGACACGGTCGAGCTCGAAGCCCAGCTCGAGCGCCTGGTCGAGCTCGCGCTCGTCGGTGCACCGGCTGACCCCCACGCTCGAGCCCAGCGAGGCGGGCTTCAGATAGAGGGGGACACCCAGGCGCTGGGCCACGCGCGCGACGGTGGCGGCGCGATCGCTCTCCCACTCATCGCGGCGCAGCGCGAGGTGATCGAGCGCGGGCAGCCCGGCCTGCGCGAGGATCGCCTTGGTGGTGACCTTGTCCATCGTGGCCGCGGCGGCGCCGACCGACGAACCGGCGTAGGGCACCCGCGCGAGCTCCAGCGCGCCGGCCAGGCAGCCGTCCTCCCCCTGGGTGCCGTGCGTGGCGAGCACCACCGCGTCGAGTGCGATCGCCTCCCCGCCCCACTCTCCGCCGGGAGCGCCCTGCGACACCCGCCCGCGCTGCCCCAGCCGGCCGCCGAGCAGCCCGCCCCGGCGCTCGGCGCCACCGCCGCGACGCTCACCCCCGCCGCGACGCTCGGCGTGGCGCTCGGCTCCCCCTCCGCGCGTGGCGGTGAGCAGGCGCCCGTTGTGCAGGTCGAAGTGGACCTCCTGCGCGGGCAGACGGCCGTCGGGGCCACCCTGCCGGTAGGTCTCCAGGTCGCGCAGCTCCTCGCCGGTGTACCAGCGGCCGGAGCGGGAGAGGTAGATGGGCACGGGGCGGTGGCGCTCGGCGAGCACGCCCAGCGCCTGCAGGCCGGTGATGATCGAGACGTCGTGCTCGACGGAGCGCCCGCCAAAGGCGACGCCCACGCGGAGTCCGGGGTCGGGCATGGAGGCGGAAGCCTATTGATGGCTCTCGGCGCGGTGGCTCTCGGCGCGCTGGGGCTCGGCGCGCTGGGGCTCGGCGCGCTGGGGCTCGGCGTAGGTGTCGGGCAGATCGTTCTCGAACAGCACCACGTCGCCGGGGCGCGTGGAGTGGCGCAGCACGGCGGTGGCCTCGTGGATGTCGCGCACCACGCGCACGTCGCGCTCCTCCATGCCGCCCGCCAGAAGGCCCTCGAAGATGGGGCGCGTGCGCTCGGGGCCGACGAGGATGACCATGTCGCACACCGCCCCCGCGCGCTCGCCGAGCTCGCGGTTGAGCGTGGACTCCAGCGCGCCCAGTTCGACCATGCCGGGCGTGACCAGCAGGCGGCGCGCGGCGTCGTGCTCGCGCAGCACTTCCAGCGCGGCGGCGGCGCCGTGGGGGTTGGAGTTGTAGGCGTCGTCGATCACCACCACCCCGGCGGAGTTGTTGTGGATCGGTTGCAACCGATGCGCGGGCGCGCGCACCTGCGAGAGCGCGCGCGCGATTGTGGCGGGCTGGAGCCCCACCACCGAGCCGACCGCGGCGGCGGCCAGCAGGTTGTGCACGTTGTGGCGGCCGAGCAGCTGCGCGGAGACCTCCAGCGGCCCGGCGGCGCCCCGCGCGGCGGGGCCCGCGGCGCGATGCGCGGCGGGCGCCCCTGCGGCACCCGGCGCGACTGGCGCCCCTCCCCCCAGGTGGGGCAGGTGAAGCGCGAACTGCGTGCGACCCCCGGCGATGCGGATTTCGGAGGCGCGCACCGCGGCGTCGGGGTGGTCGATCGAGAAGAGCGTGACCGGCACGTGGGCGCGCGCGGCGAGCGCGCGGCAGCGCTCGTCGTCGGCGTTGGTGACGAGGTGGCCGTGGGGTGGGAGCGCGTCGAGCAGCTCGCCCTTGGCGGCGGCGATCGCGTCGATCGAGCCGAGCCGCTCCAGATGCATGGGCCCGATCGCGGTGATCACGCCGATGGTGGGGTGCACGAGCGCGCACAGCTCGGCGATGTCGCCGCGGCGGTACATGCCCATCTCGACCACGAACACCTCGTGGGAGGGGCGCAGGCGCTCGTTGATCGTGCGCACCACCCCCAGGTGGCTGTTGTAGGAGTCGGGTGTGACGAGCGTGGGCCGCTGCTCGCCCAGCACGGCGCCCAGGCAGAACTTGGTGGTGGTCTTGCCGTAGGAGCCGGTGACCCCGATCGTGAGCGGTCGCTGGCGCTCGAGCGTGGCGCGCGCGGCGCGCACGTAGCGGCGGTTGATCGACGCCTGCACGGGGGCGAGCGCGCGATTTGCCGAGAGCAACGTCTCGGGGGCGAGCGCCAGCGCGAGCCACGCCAGCGCGAGCACGATCGAGAGCGCAACCGCGCTGAGCTCCACCGAGGCGAGCGCGATCGTGGCGAGCGCCAGCGCGAGCGGTGGGGCGAGGCTCGCGCCGAGCAGGCGGGTGGCGCGCGGGGTGAGCACCAGCGGCTTGACCGCGGGCCGGCGCCAGTCGCGCACGCCGAGCGCGATCGCGGGGGGGATCGTGGCGAGCAGCACCGCGCCGGCGGCCCAGCGGGAGACCCACGCGGCGAGCGCGCCGGCCAGCACGTACAGCGCGCCGGCGCCGGCCAGCTCCGCCCGGGGCCGGCGCTCGCGGCGGCGGCGCAGCCACAGGGTCAGGCGCGCGGGCTCGTAGTGCTCGAGCTGAAAGAGGTGCAGCAGCCGGTGCTGGCGCCCGGCGAGCCGCACCACCAGCGCGACCGCCGCGAGCGAGGCGGCGGCGCCGAGGAACGCGCTCACCGCCCGGCCCCGAGGAAATGGGTCAGGATCGTGGCGAGGCGCTGGGGCTGATCGAGGTAGCTGTAGTGGCCGGCGCCCTCGAACACGACCAGCCCGGCGTCGGGGATCAGGCGCTCCATCAGGCGCGCGTCGGAGAGCGGGGTGTCGGTGTCGTTGGAGCCCCACACCAGCAGCGTGGGCGCGCGGATGGCGGGCAGGAAGCGGCGCAGGTCCTCGTTGACGAGGCGCACGAAGGTGGGGCGCAGGGCGCCGGCGGAGGCGTAGTCGGAGGAGGCGGCGCGGCGCTGCAGGCGGCGCTGGAGGCGTCGCCCGGGAGCGCCGCCCAGGCGGGCGGCGTGCTTGCCGGTCTTGGCCATCGCGACACGGCTGTAGTAGCGCGGGCCGCGTGGCGCGCGGATCCCGGCGGAGTCGATCAGCACGAGCTGGTGCACGCGCGCGGGCTCGGTGGCGGCCATGCGAATCGCAACGCGCCCGCCGTTGGAGTGGGCGACCAGCGCGGCGGGCGGGATGTGGAGCGCGTCGAGGAACGCGGCGAGGAACCGCTGATACTCGGCCACCCCCCAAGGTTGGGGCGGGGGAGGGGTCTCGCCGAACCCGGGCAGGTCGAGCGCGTAGACGGCGCGGTGGGCGCGCAGGCCGTCGACGATCGACAGCACGGTCTCGATCGAGGCGCCCCAGCCGTGGAGCACCACCACGGGCGCCCCCTCCCCCCGCCGCAGGTAGCGCGTGCGCAGTCCCTGCACAGCGATCGTGCGCACGTCGGGCGGGGAACGCAGCTCCACTGGCATGGGGTAACGGTATTGGCCGGGCTGTACGGAGGCGGCATCGGGTGATTCGCCGCAGCCGATCGGCGCCCGCACGGCGTGGGGTGCTTGCGCATTTTGCGGGAATCTCGCCCGGCCTCGAACACACCTGTCCGAGGCGGCGTGGGGGGATTTGTTTTAAGGATTCGTTCCGCGCGGAACCAATCCTCAAAACAAAAAACGCAACGGACGCTGCTCGACCGGCACCGCCGGGCTACCCCGACGCGACACCGGCCCCAGCCGCGGCCCCGCCGGACCCGGCAGCCCCGCCGGACCCGGCAGCCCCAGCAGCCCCAGCAGCCCCAGCAGCCCCGGCGGACCCGGCAGCCCCGCCGGACCCGGCAGCCCCAGCCCCGGCACCGGCCACGGCCACGGCCCCGGCCACGGCCCCGGCCACGGAGGCCCCGACGGGCGCGGGCCGGCCGCGGATCAGATCGGCGGCGCGCTCGGCGATCGCGATCGTGGGGGCGTTGGTGTTGCCGCGCGGGACGGTGG
>WQXW01000100.1 GCA_009781575.1 Solirubrobacterales bacterium | reverse complement strand
GCCATGGTGATGCTCAACGACCTGGACCGCTTTCACCTCGTGATGGACGTGATCGACCGGGTCCCCGGCCTCGCCGAGCCGGCGGCTCACGTGCGCCAGGAGATGGCGGATGAGCGGCTGCGCCACCGAGCCTACACGCGCGAACACGGGGAGGACCCGGCAGAGCTCACCGGCTGGCGCTGGCCGGGGGCGGGGTGACTGCTCGCCCGCGCGGGCGCAATGAAGTTCCCGCATTTTGCGGGGATCGCGCGCGGGGCCTCGAACACGCCTGTCGGAGGCTCCGTTGGGGGATTCAAAAAGAGGATTGGTTCCGCGCGGAACCAATCCAAAAAACAAAAAACGAAACGGACGGAGCTCGCCCGGCACACACCCCACTCCGCTCGCGCGCCCACCCGCAGGGGCCGGCCTCGCGGTGATCTGCCGTCGACCGGACCGGTGAACGCTCGGTGCGGGTGCTGGTTGTCAATGCCGGGTCCAGCAGCGTCAAGCTCGCGCTGCTCGATGGGCGCCAGCGGACGCTCGCCGCGCAGGAGATGGCCGCCCCCGGCGCGGAGGTGGATCCCGGAGGGGTGCGGGCGGCGCTCGGATCGCTGCTCGCCGCCCATCGGGCCGACGCGGTGGGGCATCGGGTCGTGCATGGCGGCGCGCGGTTTCGCTCGGCGGTGCGGATCGACGACGGGGTGGTGGTGGCGTTGCGCGAGCTCAGTGAGCTTGCGCCGCTTCATCAGGAAAAGTCGCTGGCGGCGCTCGACGCGGTGAGCGAGGCGCTGCCCGGGGTTCCCGCGGTGGCCTGCTTTGACACCGCTTTCCATGCGACCCTGCCGCCGGCGGCGGCGACCTATGCGCTGCCGGCGCGGTGGCGCGCGCGGTGGGGGCTCCGCCGGTATGGGTTTCATGGGCTCTCCCATTCCTGGATCGCGCGGCGCGCACCGGAGCTCATCGGGAGGGACGGCGCGGGGACTCGGATCGTGAGCGCTCATCTGGGGGCGGGGGCGTCGCTGTGCGCGATCCGGGGCGGGCGCTCGTGGGATACCACCATGGGGTTCACTCCGCTCGAGGGGCTCGTGATGGCCACCCGCTCGGGCGATGTGGACCCGGGGATGGTGCTGTGGCTGGCCGAGCGCGAGGGGCTCTCGCCCGCGGAGCTCACCGACGCGCTCGAGCACCGCTCGGGGCTGCTCGGGCTGTGCGGCACCGCCGACATGCGCGAGCTCTTGGCGCGTGCGCACGCGGGCGACGACACGGCAGAGGTCGCGCTCGAGGTCTACCTGCGGCGGCTGCGTGGGGGGATCGCCGCGATGGCCAGCGCGCTGGGGGGGCTCGACGCGCTGGTGTTCACCGGCGGCGTGGGCGAGCGCTCCGCCGAGGTCCGCGCGCGGGCTTGCGCGCCACTGCAGTTCATGGGCGTGACACTCGACGGGGCGCGCAACGAGGCGGCGGTCGGCGACACCGAGATCGGCGCCGGCGCCTCGGCTCCTCGAGCGCTCGTGATCACCGCGCGGGAGGATCTCGAGATCGCGCGCCAGGTGCGGGCGGTGCTCGGCTCCGAGCGCGCTGGCGTGTGATTGCCTTCTCACCCGCGGAGTCTTGCTGTTGTGCACGCCGAGGCGACGACCGCGGAAGCCCAACGCAGCGCCCCCGCCGGGCTCTACTTCCATCACCCCGCCTGCCTCGAGCACGACGGGCGCTTGCACATGCCCGGGCACCCCGACACGCCGGAGCGCCTGCGGGCGATCGAGCGCGCGCTGGATGAGTGGGGTTGGCCCGGCTGGGAGCGTCGCGCGGCCCCGCGCGCGCAGGAGAGGCACCTGGAGCTGATCCACGGCGCCCGCCACGTGCGGCAGATCAGGGAGTTCGCGCGCGCGGGCGGCGGTGCGATCGATCCCGACACGTTCGTCGGCGAATCGTCCTATCGCGCGGCGCTGCACGCAGCCGGCGGCGCGTGCGAGATGGTGCGCGTGCTGATGGCGGGCGAGGCGCCGCTGGGGTTCTGTGGCGTGCGACCCTCCGGCCACCACGCCGAACCGGACCGCGCGATGGGCTTCTGTCTGTTCAACAACGTGGCGGTCGCCACGGAGCTGGCGATCCGCGAGCTGGGCGTCGCGCGCGTGTTCATCCTGGACTGGGACGTTCATCACGGCAACGGCACCGCCGAGGCGTTCCGCTGGCGCTCCGATGTGCTGTTCGCGAGCATCCATCAGGCCGGCATCTATCCCGGAAGCGGGTCGCTGAGCGATGTCGGCTCCGGTCCCGGCCGGGGCTGCACGATCAACCTGCCCGTCCCGGCGGGCTCCGGTGAGGAGGAGTGGCTGTCGCTGGTCGAGCACGTTGTGCTCCCGGCGGCCAGCGCATTCGGGCCCGAGCTCGTGCTGGTGTCGGCCGGATTCGACGCGCACCGCGCGGACCCGTTGGCCGACTGCCTGCTCGAGGTCGGCTCCTTTGCCGAAATGGCCCGTCAGGTGCGCCGGTTGGCGGCAGAGCTGGGCGCACCCCTGGGGCTGGTGCTCGAGGGGGGCTATGAACCCGCGGCGCTGGCGAGCTGCGTGCGGGAGACGCTCACCGCACTCGCTGGCGGCGAGCCGGCGCGCTCCGCGGCGCCGGAGACTGCGACGAGCGCAAGCGCTGTGGCGCAGATCGGCCAGTACTGGCCGATGTAGCGTCCCGTGGTTCGGTCCCTGCCGGGGCGGCCGCGTGGGGGGTTGTCTTTGCGTCGCTTGCCGCTGCTCAGAAATGGGCCGGTGCCCGCTCTGGCGGTGCCGGTCGAGCCCCGAGCAGCGTCCGTTCCGTTTTTTGTTTTGAGGATTGGTTCCGCGCGGAACGAATCCTCAAAACAAATCCCCCAACGGCGCCTCAGACAGGTGTGTTCGACGAAGCCTCGCGCCAGATTCCCGCAAAATGGGCATTTTCATTGGGACGGTGGGGCCCCGCAAACGCGGGGCCACGGGAACTTTGACCGATTTGATCAGCGGTGGGCGGCGGGCGGTTGCTGTGGCGGTGGAGTTTGGGTGCGGTAGTGTGCCGGCCACCGATGACCGAGAGCAACGTCGAGGCGGCGCGCCGCGGATATGAAGCCGCGCTGCGCGGTGATCTCGATGTGATCCGAGCCATGCTGGACCCGGACGTCAAGTGGCACGGCGGCGACCTCTCCACACCTGGTGCCTGCCACAATCGCGAGCAGGCGGTGGAGTACATGCGCGCGGCGCGCCTGCGCCGGGGCGTGGGCGAGCTCGTGGACATCGTGGGCGCCGGCGATCGCGTGGTCGTGATCATGCGGCCGCTCGCGGTCGATGGCGAGGGTGAGGAGGTCCCCGCTCTGGTCGCCAACCTCACGACCTTCCGCGACGGCAAGGTGATCGAGATGGTGCACTATCCCGACCCGCGCGACGCGCTCGCCGCCGCGGGTCTGTGAGCGAACAGCGGGTCAACCGCGACGCGCCACGCCGAGCACGTGCGGGGCGGGCGGAAGCGACGCCAACGGGCTGAACCCGAACCGTTCCAGCGTCTCGATCTGAAAGCCCGCGCGCTCGATCGCGGCTGTGGTGTCCCGCGCCATGTGACAGCCCCCCGAGATGCGAGGCCAGACGGTCAGGTCGGCAAGCCGCTGAACACGGGCCTCCCAGGCGGACTGGGAGGCCACGTGCTCGTAGAAGCGCAGCTCACCATCGAGGCGAATCACGCGGTGGAGCTCCGCCAGCGCGCGTCCCTGGTCGGGGACGGTGCAGAGCACGAGCGACACGACCCCAGCGTCGAAGGATTGCGCCTCGCCGGGGAGCCGCTCGGCAACGCCATCCCGCACCGACACCGGCACCGGTGCTTCCCTCGCCGCCAGCCGCGCGCGTTCGCGCAGGTGGGGCTCGGGCTCGATCGCCACGACCTCGTCCACCGTGGCGGGGTAGTGGCGGAAGTTGGCGCCGTGGCCGGCACCCACCTCCACCACTCGGCCGCGCAACCCGGCGAGCGCCCGCCGGCGGTGGGCAGCGCCACCACGACCTTCGGCCCGCCCGGCGATGCGTGGGTACATGCGGGCAAACACGGGCCGCGCCATCGCGCCGAGACTACCCGGTCGCGTGCAAGGCGTGCGCGAGGGCTCGAACGGAGCCGCGCGCTCGCGGCAGCTGCACGAGGGTGCATGGCGCCCGGCATTCAATACCGAAAGCCGACGCGCGGCTCGCGCTCGGGCTGGGCGCCACCGGCGCGCGCGTAGAGCTCCGCGAGGGTCCCCGCCACGCCGCCGTCGGGCGCGCCGCCCGCCCCCACCAGATCTCTCTGGGCCAGCCACCGCCTGGCCTCCTCCTCGGTGAACGGCTCGAAACGTATGCGCGCCGCGCATCTCCCGGGACGGGCCACCGCGGGGTGAAGGCGGCGGAGCGGCTCATTGGTGGTCACCAGCACCAGCACGCGCAGGCCCTGGCCCACGATTCCGTCGACGAGGTTCAGCAGTCGCGAGAGGCCCTGGCCGGTGCGCTCCTTGGCGTCCGCCGCCAGCAGCTCACCTGTGTCCTCCAGCACCAGCAGACGCCACTTGCGCTCCGCCCCCGTCGCCCCCCGATCGGGCGTGAGCGACAGGGGACTGTCGTCGTCGAGGATCACATCCAACATGTAATCGGCGCGACGCCCGAACAGCAGCTCGGGATCGATGATGTAGTGAAGCGAGCACCACGAGCGCCACTCCCACCCCAGCGCGCGCAGCGCATATGTCTTACCGGTGCCCGGCGGCCCGTGCCACAGGATCAGCTGCCCTCCGCGGGCCGGGCGGAAACCCGGGTCGACCAGCTCGCCGAGCCGATCGCGCACCGCGCTCGGGTAATTGGCGGCCACCTCCTCGAACGGTGGCACCGCAATCGTGCGCGACACCGAGTTGGCGCCGTGCGGGCCGCACGACCAGAACCGCACCGGTATCTCCCACGAATCACTCCGCTCGTGCTCGGGGATCGAGGCGCGCAGCCACCCCTCGATCCTCTCGAGTCGCTCGCGCTGGCGCGCGGCGATGTGACACTCCACCGTCTCGCCACGCAGGGTCAGCAGCACCAGCGCGCCCTCTCCGAGCAGCGGCTCGAGGTCGAGCAGCGCCGACTGGCGGCGCGCCGATCGGCTGGTGGAGCACGCATACTCCATGAGCTCCTCGAGCGAGGTCGCGCGCGTGTCCCACCGCGCGTGCGCGGTGTGCACCAGCCGCTCGCTGAATGCCCGCGCGGTGAACAGTGTGCGCGCGGTGCCGGTGAGCCGCACCACGCTCTCCAGCTCGATCGAGTTGTAATTCGGTTCAGTCCCCATACCCGCCCTCGCCGCGAGTCAGCGTCTGGTTGTGCTCTGTCCGCGGTTCCCGATGTGGAGTGCGCAATCCTGGGCTGACGGTGTTGCGGGGTTCCAGGCCCGCGTTCGCCTGCCCACGGCGCTCCTCAGCAGGGAGTTCCCGGATTCGTGCGGCCTCTGGCCGGCCGCTGGCCTCGACACTCGCCCTCGCCGGCTACCGACTGTGTCACTCGATCAGATTGGCCTGCCAATTGTGCTGTTGCAAGCTGTTGTCGAGCTCGCGGCGCTCCTTCGCCAGCCCATCGAGCCGGCTCTGCAACTCGCCCACGCGAACCTGGCGCACCATGCGTATCTCCGAGCGGCTGTATCGACTCACGCCCAGGCCCAGCCCTCGGCCGGTGGCCGCGTTGATGGCCGCGCGCAGCGCACCCTGGCGCATCCCGATCACATCGCGACGCGCGAGCCCCGCGGTGACCGTCTCGCCGCTGGCGAGCCTCGCGGTGGCGTTGGTCTGGTTGATCCTCGCGATCAGATCCTCCAGCTCGTCGCACAAACCGTCCAGCTCCGCCAGCAGCTCGTCCGGGTTCTCCGGCGGCTCCTCGCCCTCCTGCGCGAGCGCGCACGCCGCCACCCGGCTCTCCAGCTGTGCGACGCGCTTCTGGACGTCGGCGCGTCGGTTGAGTGCTTCTCCCACGATCATGCACATCAGTATTGCATACTATAAGTAGCAGTGCAGCGAGACCCCGCGGAGCAGGCCGTCGGGTCCGCCGGGTCCGTCGGGCGCGAGCGGGATCATGCGCGCGAGGTGCCGCCACGGTCTCCAGAGCACGCCGCGCTGGGGCGCGCGATTCGCGAGCTGCGCGTGCGCGCGGAGGTCTCCCAGGGAGAGCTCGCGCTGCGCTCGGGCCTGCACCGCACCTACATCGGCGGCATCGAGCGGGGCGAGCGCAACGTGAGCTACGCCAACCTGCTCAGGATCGCCACCGCACTCGGCGTGCGCCCCTCGAAGCTGCTCGAGCGCTCGGAACGCTGACATTCACGCTTGCCGCTGTGATCAAGGATGCGCCGCCGCTGGAGGGACGAGGGATTCCGCTTGCTGAAGCGGTTCTCTCGGCACAACACGACACGCCCCCCAGAGCTCGAGCTCCGGGCGAGCACCCGCCGCGGCGGTGCCAGTGGAGCTCTGGCCGTCGCGTGTTTTGTTTTGGGGATTCGTTCCGCGCGGAACGAATCCTCTTTTTGAATCCACCAACGGAGCCTCGGACAACCGTGTTCGAGACGGGAGCTCGGTTCCAGCACCGGCTAGCGCGTCGTGCGCAGCGCCGATGCGCCGCCCGCCCAAGGGTCAGCTCGGGGAGAGGGCGCCATCGTC
>WQXW01000099.1 GCA_009781575.1 Solirubrobacterales bacterium | reverse complement strand
GCGAGACCGCGCTGATCGAGCGCGGCCGGGTGGTGCTGGTGTGCGACGGCGCGCGCCACGCGCTCCGGGAGGGCGATTGCGTGACCTTCGACGCCGACCTGCCCCACCATTTCGAGAACAACTCCGAGCGCGGCGCCGCCCTGCTCGCCGTGGTGAGCGCCGGCCTGCGGCGCAGTTAGGAGAGGACCCCCCAAATGCCAAAGACCATGTTCGAGAAGATCTGGGAGGCCCACGAGGTGAGCGCGGGCCTGCTGTACGTCGACCTGCATCTGGTGCACGAGGTCACCAGCCCCCAAGCGTTCGAGAGTCTGCGGCTCGCCGGGCGGCGCGTGCGCCGCCCCGATCGCTCGCTGGCCACCGCCGATCACAACACGCCCACCGACGGCACGCGCAGCGCGGCGCTGATCGAGGACCTCCTCTCGCGCGAGCAGGTGCAGACGCTCGAGCGCAACTGCGAGGAGTTCTCCATCCCCGTCTACTCGCTGGGCTCCGCGCGCCAGGGGATCGTGCACGTGATCGGGCCCGAGCTGGGGATCACGCAACCGGGCATGACGATCGTGTGCGGCGACTCCCACACCGCCACCCACGGCGCCTTCGGTGCGCTGGCCTTCGGCATCGGCACCAGCGAGGTCGAGCACGTGCTGGCGACGCAGTGCCTCGTGCAGGCGCGCCCGCGCTCGATGGCGATCCGCTACGAGGGCGAGCTGGGCTTCGGCGTGACCGCCAAGGACCTGATCCTCGGCACGATCGGCCAGATGGGGGTCGGCGGCGCCGCCGGCCACGTGGTCGAGTACAGCGGGCCCGCGATCGAGGCGCTGCCGATGGAGGGGCGCATGACCGTGTGCAACATGACGATCGAGGGCGGCGGGCGCGCCGGCATGGTGGCGCCCGACGAGACGACCTTCGCGTGGTTTGCCGATCACGCGCGCCCCGGCGCGCCCAAGGGCGCCGCGCTCGAGCGCGCGCTGGAGCGATGGGCGGCGCTGCGCAGCGACCCCGGCGCGCGTTTCGATCGCGAGATCGTGGTCGACGCCTCAGCGCTCTCGCCGCAGGTCAGCTGGGGCACCACGCCCGCGATGGTGACCGACGTCACCGGCCGCGTGCCGGCGCCGGAGCAGTTCGAGGGACCCGCCGACCGCGAGGCGGCCGAACGCGCGCTTCACTACATGGACCTGGAGGCCGGCACCCCGATCGAGGAGATCGCGCTCGATCGCGTGTTCATCGGTTCCTGCACCAACTCGCGCATCGGCGACCTGCGCGCCGCCGCCGAGGTGGTGGCCGGGCGGCGGGTGGCCGCCGGGGTGGACGCGATGGTGGTGCCGGGCTCCCAGCAGGTCAAGGCGCAGGCCGAGGCGGAGGGCCTCGATCGTGTCTTCGCCGACGCCGGCTTTCAGTGGCGCGCGGCGGGCTGCTCGATGTGCCTGGGCATGAACCCCGACATCCTCGCGCCCGGCGAGCGGTGCGCGTCGACCTCCAACCGCAACTTCGAGGGGCGCCAGGGGCGGGGCGGGCGCACTCACCTGGTCTCGCCCCAGATGGCCGCGGCGGCGGCGATCGAGGGCCACTTCGTCGACATCCGCAACTACCGTTGATGACGATGCAGCCGATCGAGACGATCTCCGGCGGGGTCAGCCACCTGGACCGCGCCAACGTGGACACCGACCAGATCATGCCCAAGCAGTTTCTGAAGCGTGTGGAGCGCAGCGGCTTCGGCCAGTACCTGTTCTATGACTGGGCCAAGGAGCCGGGCTGGGATCTGCCGGCCAACCCGATCCTCGTGGCGGGCGAGAACTTCGGCTGCGGCTCCTCGCGCGAGCACGCGCCCTGGGGGTTGCAGGACTACGGTTTCCAGGCGATCGTGGCGCCCAGCTTCGCGGACATCTTCTACTCCAACTGCACCAAGATCGGGCTGCTGCCGGTTGTGCTGGACGAGCAGGAGTGCCGCGCGCTGGCGCAGGCGGGCGAGGGACAGGTGGACCTGCGCGCGCTCCAGGTGCGCTTCAGCGACAGCGACGGCGCCGTGCGCGCGGTGGCGTTCGCGATCGACGGTGAGACGCGCCGGCGGTTGCTGGAGGGGCTCGACGACATCGGGGTCACGCTGGGCGGCGAGGCGGCAATCGCCGCGTACGAGCGCGAGCGCGAGCGAACCGGCCCGGTCACCACGGCGCTCTAGCGTGGCCCACCGCGTAGTCACGCTGCCGGGCGACGGAATCGGCCCGGAGATCATGATGCCCACGCTGGAGCTGCTGGGCCGGCTCGGCTCCTTCGAGTTCGAGGAGCTGCCGTTTGGTGGGGCCTCGATCGACCTGCACGGCACCGCGCTCACCGAGGAGGTGCTCGACACCTGCCGGCGGGCGGACGCGGTGCTGCTGGCCGCGGTGGGCGGTCCCAAGTGGGACACCACCGACCCGGGCGCGCCGCGGCCCGAGCAGGGGCTGCTGGCGCTGCGCTCGGGGCTGGGGCTGTACGCCAACCTGCGCCCGGTGCGCCCGCTGCCGGCGCTGTACGACGCCTCGCCGCTGCGGCGCGAGCGGATCGAGGGCACCGACCTGCTGGTGGTGAGAGAGCTGACCGGCGGCATCTATTTCGGTGAGAAGAGCCGCACTGATGAGCGGGCGAGCGATGTGTGCGAGTACACCGTCGCCGAGGTGGAGCGGATCGCGCGCACGGCGTTCGGCGCGGCGCGGGCGAAGGTCTCGAGCGTGGACAAGGCCAATGTGCTGGAGACCTCGCGGCTGTGGCGCGAGGTGGTCACGCGGGTTCACGCGCGCGAGTTCCCGCACATCCAGCTCGAGCACCTGCTGGTGGACAACGCGGCGATGCAGCTGGTCGCCTCGCCGCGCCATTTTGAGGTGATCCTCACCGAGAACATGTTCGGCGACATCCTCTCCGACGAGGCCGCGATGCTGACCGGCTCGATCGGGCTGCTGCCGTCGGCCTCGCTCGGCGATTCGGCCTCCCGCGCGGAGTCGGCCTCGCGCGGGCGCGGACACGCGCCCGGGACGCGCACCCCGGGTCTCTTCGAGCCGGTGCACGGCTCGGCGCCGGACATCGCGGGCACGGGTGTGGCCAATCCGCTGGCGATGTTCCTCTCGGCGGCGCTCATGCTGCGCCACGGGCTGGCTTTGGAAAGCGAGGCGGCGGCTGTAGAATCGGCGGTTGACCGCGCGCTCGCCGCGGGCCTGCGCACGCCGGACCTGGGCGGAGCGGCGGGAACCGCCGAGGCGACGCGCGCAGTGCTCGAGAACCTCTAAAAAGAGGAGCGCCGAACGTGCAGCCCACCGACCTCATCTGGATGAATGGCGAGTTTCTCCCGTGGGAGGACGCGAAGGTGCACGTGCTCAACCACGGCCTGCACTACGGCACGGGCGTGTTCGAGGGGGTGCGCTGTTACGACACCGAGCTGGGGCCGGCGGTGTTTCGCAACGCCGATCACGTGGAGCGCCTGTTGCGCTCGGCCGAGCTCTACTACATGCCGGTGCCGCACGGCGCGGAGGAGCTGCGCGCGGCCACGCGCGAGCTGGTCGCGCGCAACGGCCTGCGCTCCTGCTACATCCGCCCGCTCGTGTTTCGCGGTTACGGCCAGATGGGCCTGAACCCGCTGGAGGCGCCGGTGGACGTGGCGATCGCCTGCTGGGAGTGGGCGGCGTATCTGGGCGAGGAGGGCAAGCGCAACGGCGTGCGCGCGAAGGTGTCCTCGTGGCGGCGGATCAGCCCCGACTCGCTGATCCCGCACGCCAAGGCGTCGGGCCAGTACCTCAACAACGTGCTGGCCAAGGTGGAGTCGCTGAAGGCGGGCTACGAGGAGGCGATCCTGCTGGACGATCACGGGCACGTGTGCGAGGGCAGCGGCGAGAACATCTACCTGGTGCGCGAGGGAGAGATCTCGACGCCGGGACAGCACAACTCGATCCTCGACGGCATCACGCGCCGCTCGATCGTGCAGCTCGCGCGCGATCTCGGCTACGGGGTCGTGGAGCGCGACGTGGCGCGCGCGGAGCTGTACCTGGCCGACGAGGTATTCATGACCGGCACCGCCGCCGAGGTGGTGCCGGTGCGCGAGGTCGACGATCACCCGATCGGCTCCGGCCGGCCGGGCGAGGTCACGCGCGTGCTGCAGGCGGCCTTCGACGACGCGATCCACGGGCGCAGCGAGCGCTACCGCGAGTGGCTGGACGTGGTGGAGGCCCCCGCGCTCCACACCCCCGCGGGCGAGGCGCCCGCCCCCCGCGCGTCAACCGCGCCGCGCGCATCGACGCCGCCGCGTGCATCGACCGCGGCGGGCTGATGGGCGCGGTACAGCTGTACGACGCCACCCTGCGCGACGGCATGGGCGGGGGCGGCATGACCCTCACCGTGGGGGAGAAGCTGCGCGTGGTGCACGCGCTCGATGAGCTCGGGATCGAGCTGATCGAGGCCGGCTTTCCTGCCTCCAACCCCAAGGAGCGCGAGCTGTTCGAGCTGCTGGCCGGGGAGCAGTTGCACAGCGCGGAGATCGTGGCGTTCGGCATGACCCGCCGGCGCGAGCTGGCCGCCGCGGAGGACCCGGGCCTGGCGGTGCTGGCGCAGTGCTTCGCGCCGGTGTGCACGCTGGTGGGCAAGAGCTCGCCCCTGCACGTGGAGAAGGTCGTGCGCGTGAGTGGCGAGGAAAACCTGCGCATGATCGCCGAGTCGATCTCCTTCCTGACGGCCGCGGGCAAGCGCGTGCTGTTCGACGCGGAGCACTTCTTCGACGGCTACGCACTCGACAGCGGCTATGCGCTCGAGTGCGCGCGCGCGGCCTTCGAGGCGGGCGCCGAGCGCGTGGTGCTGTGCGACACCAACGGCGGCTCGCTGCCGATGCGCGTGCAGGCGGTGGTGGAGGCGGTGCGCGAAGCGCTGCCGCGCACGGCGCTGGGCATCCACACCCACGACGACTCCGGCTGCGGCGTGGCCAACGCGCTGGTGGCGGTGCAGGCGGGCGCCGGCCAGGTGCAGGGCACGATCAACGGCATAGGAGAGCGCACCGGCAACGCGAACCTCGTGACGATCATCGCGGACCTGCAGCTGAAGATGGGCATCGAGCTGCTGCCCGCGGAGCGTCTGGCGAAGCTGACCGAGACCGCGCACCTGATCGACGAGCTGCTGAACCGCTCGCCCGACCCCGCCCAGCCGTACGTGGGCAAGCACGCGTTCGCGCACAAGGCGGGGCTGCACGCCGCCGGCGTGCGCGTGGACACGCAGGCGTTCGAGCACGTGCAGCCCGAGCAGGTGGGCAACAGTCGCGACCTGATCGTCTCAGAGCTCTCCGGCCGCGCGACGGTGAGCGAGAAGGCGGCCGAGGCGATGGTGGAGCTCGACGACGCCGCGGCGCAGCGCACGGTGGAGCGGGTCAAGGCGCTCGAGCACCGCGGCTTTCAGTTCGAGGCCGCCGACGGCTCCTTCGAGCTCTTGATGCGCCGGGAGGGCGGCGCGTACGTGCCGCTGTTCGAGCTGGAGTCGTGGCGGGTGCTGGTGGAGAAGCGCGCCGACGGCCACGTGGAGACCGAGGCGACCATCAAGATCTGGGTGCCCAGCCGCGCGGACGGCCGGCGGCTGGTGCGCACCGCGGAGGGCAACGGGCCGGTCAACGCGCTCGACACCGCGCTGCGCGAGGCGATCGGCGAGATCCACCCCCACCTGCGCGAGATCGACCTGGTCAACTTCAAGGTGCGCATCCTCGATGAGAGCAAGGGCACCGGCGCGGTCACGCGCGTGCTGATCGACGCCTCCGACGGCCGGCGCTCGTGGGGCTCGATAGGAGTGTCGGAGAACCTGATCGCGGCCTCCTGGGACGCGCTGGTCGACTCGCTCGAGTACGGCATGCAGCCCGCGCGCGAGCGCGCGCGCGAGGGCGCGCCGCTGGCGGGCGAGCGCTCGCGGGCGTGAGCGAGCCGCGCACCCGGGAGCGCCCGCCGGGCGAGCGGCCGATCCCGCTCGCCCGGCCGGTGCTGGGCGAGGCGGAGGAGCGCGCGGTGGTGGAGGTGCTGCGCTCGGGGCGCCTGTCGCTGGGCCCGCTGGGGGAGCGCTTCGAGCGCGCGTTCGCGGCCCGCGTGGGTGCGGCGCGCGCGAGCGCGGTGTCGAGCGGCACCGCCGGCCTGCACCTGGCGCTGCGCGCGGTGGGCGTGGAGGACGGCGATGAGGTGGTCACGACCCCGCTGTCGTTCGTGGCGTCGGCCAACGTGGCGCTGTACGAGCGCGCGCGCCCGGTGTTCGCCGACATCGACCCGCGCACGCTGAACCTCGACCCGGGGGCCGCGGAGGCGGCGATCTCCAGTCGCACCGCGGCGCTGTTGCCGGTGCACCTCTTCGGCTGCCCCGCCGAGATGGCGGCCTTCGAGGAGCTGGCGCGCCGGCGGGGGCTCGCGCTGGTGGAGGACGCCTGCGAGGCGCTGGGCGCGCGGCACGAGGACGGCACGTGGGTGGGCGGCCGCGGCAACCCCGCCGTGTTCGGCTTCTACGCCAACAAGCAGCTGACCACCGGCGAGGGCGGCATGGTGACGATGGGCGGGGAGGCAGGCGGGGACGCCCTGAAGGAGAGAATCGACTCCGAGCGAAACCAGGGCCGCGCGCCCGACATGAGCTGGCTCGATCACGACCGCATGGGGTTC
>WQXW01000098.1 GCA_009781575.1 Solirubrobacterales bacterium | reverse complement strand
CAGCGACCGAACGTGCGCAGGAACGCGCGCGCGCGCAACAGGTAGCGGTCGATCAGCTGGCGCACCTCGGTCACTCCGGCGCGCAGCTCGGGATCGCCGACCTCGACGAACATGGACGCGTCCTGGAGCGCGATCAGCGCGGTGTCGGCGCGCTCGATGGCATCCACGGCCTGCTCGACCAGCCCCGACACCCCGGTCGAGGGCGCTCCGGGCGCGGGGGCGTGAAAGCGTCGCCTGGCCAGGCGGTGGCGCTGCGCGAAGCCGGCGTGGGTGCGTTGGGCGCGGCCGTAGGCGCGTTGCACCGGTCCGAACAGCTCCCTCTCCAGCCGCTCGGCCTGGGCGTCGTCGAGCAGCTCATATGCGCCGCTCAGCGCGGCGAGCGAGCGCCCGAGGTCGTCGGCGGCCTGCGCGAGCCCGTGGAGCAGCTGTTGACGCGCGACCCGATCGGTGCTTGACGTGTTGGCCATCAGGTGCGCACCCTAGCCGGATCGGCGACTTCGCGAGCCGCGGAGAGGGGGCGCTGACAAGGTCGGTCGCTCGCGGCGCCTGGCAGTGGTGTGTATCCTCGCGGGGAAAGGCACGTGACCGGCATGCGCTCATCACGGAAGGCCCTGCTCGTCTCCGTTGGCGCGGCGATCGTCGCTGCGGCGGTGCCGGCAAGCTCGCTTGCGGCCTCCGGGCCGGTGATCGAAGGCGGATCGCTGGCCAGCTCTGTCAGCCCGCACGACGCGATTCTCCAGGCGCGCATCAACCCTGAGGGTGTCTCGCTCCGTGGCGCGGTGTATCAGTTCCAGGTCGTGTCGAACCCGAGCGAATTCCAGCCGGAAATCGCCTGTCCCGAACGCCAGCACACCGCGATCGGCGGGGGCGGCTGTACCGCCGCCCCGGTCCACGGCGCTCTGCCGATCGAATTCGCGCCTCCCGGAATGCAGGCCAAGCAGGCGCAGATCAGCCTGCTCGGAGCCGGCGTGACGCTGACGCCCGGCAGCACCTACCACTTTCGGGTGCTGGCGGCCACGATGAAGGAAAGCGAAGACCAGCTGGAATGGGACGCGCCTCCCGTGGTCAGCGAAGAAGGCACGTTCACCATGCCGCCGGCGAGCGCGCCGGTCATCGAATCGCTGTCGGTCTCGCACGTGACCTCCACCGACGCGACGCTCGAAGCGCAGGTCGACACCGAGGGCCTTTCCACGTCCTTTGAATTCCAGCTGCTGGACTTCGTGTGCGGCAAGCGCTCCGCCTGCATGGTGATAAGCCCGATTCCGCTGCCCAAGGGGCAGTTGCTGGGATCGTTCCTTCCGCAGCGGGTGAGCCTGGACCTCAACAGCGCCGGCGTCGTGCTCCACGGCGGGGGCGAATACGGCGTGAGCGTGAAGCTCATCAACACTGCCGGCACCGCTGAACGTGGGGGGCTGCTGCTCGAACCGCCGGAAGCGATCACCATCCCCCCGGGCCCGCCCAGCGGAGGCACTCCCCCGCCCGGCCAGAGCTCGCCCCCGAGTCCGGCCGGCCCCAGCGGCCCGCGCGGCGCGCAGCCGATCGGCACGCGACCGCCGTACTGGCACTCGGAGCCGCCGAGGCCGAGACGACACTCCCACAGGAAGCACCGGAGCCACCGGAGCCACTCGAGCTCCAAGAGGCACCACGCGCGGCGCCACGGCCACGAGGCCAAGGGCCAGCGCCACCGCCGCTGAACCCGGGCCGGGGCTGACAGCGCGGGCCGCGAGCCATCGGCTGCGACCGCGAGCCCGCGACCGCGAGTCCTTGCGCTGCACGACGACCGCCGCTGCACGACCGCGGACGCTCAGGCGGCGATGGGAGCCCTCAGGCGGCGATCGTGACGAGCGTGCCTATCGGGGTGTAGTGCCAGAGCTTGGCGGAGGCTTCCAGGGGGAGCTCCACGCAGCCGAGGCTCTGGGGGGTGCCGAACGAGGCGCGGTTGAAGTTGTGCAGCGCGTCGCCGCCGTTGAAGTAGCTGATCCACTTGATGCCTTCGTCCTTGTAGTGGGAGCCGTCGGGGTTGGTGCCTTCCATCGTGCCTTCCGGTATGTGCTCGAACACGGGGAACGTGCCCAGTTCGGTTTCGGCGCCCGCGATGCCGGTGTTGGCGGGCGCGGTGAGCACGGTGGAGCCGTCGTGCCAGAGCGCCACGCTCTCCGGCACTTCGCGGTGCACGTACACGTAGTTGTAACCGCCTCCGTGCCGCCGGCCGTTGATGGCGTCGTCGATCAGCGTGCGCCACACGGCCTCGCCGGCTTCGCCGTCGGCGGTCATGCCGTGTTCGCTCTCGAACATCATCACCGCGCCCTTGGTGATGGTGTTCATCTGGCCTTCGCTCCACAGCGCGCGCATCGAGCCGGGGGTGTTGGGGTAGCGCCACGTGAACCGCCCCGGCGGCGGGCTCGTGGCCGCGGCGACCTCGGCGGCCGCGGTGTGGGGGACCGTGGCGCCCGCGCGCGACCAGCGCAGCGGCAGATAGCCGACCTGCGCCAGCAGCTGTTGCAGGCGCAGGGTCGATCCGGGCGGGACCGTCCATTCGAGGCTCGCTGTCGGAGTCTGCGATCCCGCCGACGGTCCGTCGCCCGCGATCGAGAGCGCCCGCGGGAGGGTCATGTGGAGCGTGCTCGCCAGCGGCGCGCCAAACCCCTCGGGCTGGAACACGATCGTGTGGCTGTCCAATTCTCGCCAGTGTCCCGCGATGTTGGGCGTGAGCGTGGGACGGCGCGCGCCCAGCACCTGGGCCACGGGCTGCGAGAAGGTGAGGCGTATCGGGCTCGACGGAGTGACGTTGGAGCGCGCGGCGGGGCTCGGGACCACGATCGGCGTACGCGACGCGGGGAACCAGCTGACCGGCGTGGGCGCGCCCAGGCGCTCCCAGGGGCGCGCCGCCGCCGCGACGAGCGTCGTGCCGGCGGCCGGCTGGGGGCCGAGCGAGATCGAGCGCGCGCCCGCGATCAACGTGCGTCGCGTCAGGTGGCCACCGCTGCCATACGCCACCGCCGCCACCGGTTGGTCGAATTCCACGCGGGGCGAGGAGCCATTGGGCACGGTCATCCATTCCTGGGACACCCGCGCGACCGGCGCGTGCACGGTGAGCCGCTCGTGCTGGAGCGCGCCCAGAGCCCAGCTGCTCCAGCCCGGTCGGCGCACCACCGCTTCGATCGTCACCGCCTCGCCCGGCGTCAGCTTGACGAGCGGGGTGACCCGGTCGCCGTGCACCGACAGCGGGATCGCCCGTTGGTGGGGCCCGAACGCGCGCACCCGCTCGAGTGTGCCGCCGAACGGCTGGATGCCCACCTGCGCCAACGCGGTGCCGTCGCTGGAGAGGGACGCGCCCGACCACACCACCACGGCCAGCACGAACAGGAGGAGCGCGAGCACGACCGCACCGAGCGCCAGCAGCGGCGCAGCGGGTCTCGACCTGGCCGGGGCGCGCGTTCGCGCCATCCACGGCGAGCTCGCCATCCTCGAAAGGATAGGACCCCCGCCCGATGTTGTGCGCGCTCGCCTAGAAGTAGGTCTTGGGCGGGGTGCTGAGCAGCCCGTAGACCTGCACGATCGCGGCCTGGCCCAGCAGATCCGCGCCGGGTGGCGAGCCGAACAGGAACACGCCCCCCACGCGGTGCTGCCACGCGTGGTTGACGTATTCCTGGGCGAGCTTCGCGCCCGGGGGGTCGTGGGTGACCGAGTCGAGATACAGCAGGTTGCGCATGTAGATCGACACGAAGAACGGCACTTCGCTGTCGAGCCGTTGCAGCGTGAAGTGCGTCAGCGCGGCCGCCGCGGTGTGGCGCGCCTGGGCGAGGTACATGCCGTCCTGGGTGGCCTGGTAGAGGAGCACACCCGCGCCGATCATGACGCCCTGGTTGTAGCTCCACAGCGAGTGATCGATCGTGCCACTCGTTTCGATGTGATCGGCGTAGAGGCCGTTCGATTCGAGCAGGCACTGGCGCACCCATTCGTAAGCGCGCTCCGCGAACTGCAGGTAGGCACTGTTGCCGGTCAGCTGATACAGCCGCACCCCCAGCTCCGCCCCCGGGCCGTCGGTGATCGTGTTGCGGTCGGTGTTGTTGGCGGCAGTGGAGAACGGCACCCCCCCGGCGCAGGGCAGTTCCGGCTGCGATTGCCAGCCGGCGATCACGAAGTTCATGATCTGCTGCGCTTGGGAGAGCAGTTGCGGTTCGGGCTGGAGCTCGTATGCCCGCACCAGCTCGAGCCCCACCCACTCGTTGTCGTCGTAGAAGCTGTCCCCGCCGGGTCCCAGCGGCGGCACCGCCGCGCTGGCATAGGAGGGGGGAGAGGTGGTGGGCTGCCAGTAGTGGCTCAGGCCCGCCAGGCGCACGTGCAGTTCCTGCTCGAACCTCGCCCGCTGGCTCGGGATCTGGGCCAGCGTGACCGTCGCCGCCAGCGTCTGCGAGAACGGCCACAGAAACGCGTACGGTTCGCCCCGGTACAGGTCCGCACCGGAGACGAAGTACGACTGTTGCATCGCTTCGAACGCGAGGATCCCGCGTGCGGGGTTGCCGTGCAACGTCTCTCTCGTGGACCGGCGGCTCTTGGCGGGCCGCTTCGGCCTCCTCGCCGGCCGCCTGGCGGGCTTCCTGGCGGGCTTCGTCGGAGGCCCCGCGGACCTCTTCGCCGGCTCCTTTGGCGGCGTCCCCACGGACTTCGTCGCCGGCCTTTTCGCCGGCTTCGCCACGGACTTCGTCGCCGGCTCTGTCGCCGGCTTCGTCGATCGCGACGCGGGCGCCGGGCGCGTGTTGGTGGGAGCCTGGACCCCGCCTTCGGACGCACCCGCGGCGGCGCCGGCGGCGGAGGGAACGGCCAGGTAGATGCATGCGGCTGTCAGGAGCGCGAGCGCGCTCCCCGAGGGCCTGCCCAATGGGATCACCGTTACACGGACCAACAACGCGACCTCGAGTTCGATGTGGTGCGGGCGCCCCTGAGCGGCCGCCCGCCCGCGCTCACGCCACGGCGCGAGGCCGGCTCGCGCAGCGGTGCGCCGACTCCCGGAGGCGCTCCACGGCTGATAGCGTGAGGCGCGCATTGGAGGATACTGGCCCGATGGATGCTCTTCCTTCTCAGCTGGCCCTGCGCTTCGAGGGCGGCGACGGCGCTCCGATGCGCGCGATCGTGGCGGGCGAAGTGGACATGGCGGTGGCGCCGACCATGCAGGAGAGGATCACCGCGGCGCGCCGCGAGCAGCACGCGACCCGCGTGATCATGGACCTGGCGGGCGTGGAGTTCATCGACTCGAGCGGGCTGCGCGCGGTGTTGCATCTCCACCGCGAGCTGGCCGACGAGGGCGGTGTGCTGGTGCTGTTGCAACCCAGCGAGGACGTGCAGCACGTGCTGGCGCTGACCGGCCTGGACCAGCACCTCAACGTGGCGAGCGACACCGAGCAGGCCACCGCGCTCCTGGCCGGCGGCGGGGCGGCGGAGGAGGCCGGAGGAGCGCCATAGAGGGGCGCCCCAGCAGGGTTCTCCTCATCGAGTCCGATGAGGACGATGCCAGGCTCGTGCGCGAACAGCTCGCCGAGCTCTCGGGGGCGCCGCCGGTCGAGTGGGTGAGCAGCCTGGCGCAGGCCGCCAAGCCGCTGGGGGAGGGCGTGGAGTGCGTGCTGCTCGATCTCGACACCTCCGGCGCGTCGCCGCTGTCGAGCCTGCGCTGGGTGTGCGGCCTGGCGCGCGACGCCGCGGTGATCGTGCTGACGCGCCTCGACGACGAGCAGCTCGGCGTGCGGGCGCTGGCGGAGGGCGCGCAGGACTACCTGGTCAAGGGCGCCGGCGGCGGGCCGCTGCTGGCGCGCGCGATCCGCTACGCCACCGAGCGCAGGCGCGCGGAGCGATCGATGCTGGAGCTGCGCGAAGTGCATCTGCAGGCGGGCGAGTACGCGCGGCTCGAGCGGGGGCTGCTGCCCACGCCGCTGATCGCCGACCCGCGCGTGGGGGTCTCGATCGGATACCGCCCCGGGCGGGGCGGTGCGGTGCTGGGCGGCGATTTCCTGGACGCGGTCGAGCGCACCGACGGTTCGATCCGCGCGGTGGTGGGCGACGTGTCGGGCCACTCGGTGGAAGAAGCCGCGCTGGGCACCTCGCTGCGGATCGCCTGGCGCACCCTGGCGCTGGCCGGCAGCGACGGAGCGGAGCTGCTGCGCACGCTCGAGCAGGTGCTGGTGCACGAGCGCCACAACGAGGACTTCTTCTCCACCCTCTGCATGCTGGCGATCTCCCCCGACCGCCGCCAACTGGAGATGCGCCTGGCGGGCCACCCGCTGCCGATCGTGGTGGACCGCCACGGCGCGCGGCTGATCTCGGGCAGCACGGGGCCGCCGCTCGGCCTGGCGCTGCGCTCGGACTGGCCCGCCACGGAGGTCGAGTTGGACGCGCCGTGGTCGGTGCTGCTCTACACCGACGGTCTGATCGAGGCGCCCGTGCGCAGCGGACGCCACCGCCTCGGGGCGGAGCAGCTCGTGAGGGTCGTGGGCGAGCTGCACGCCGCCACGGCCGGTGGCGCCGGCGGCGGCGCGCGGCCGGCCCATGGCGTGCCGGAGCGGGGGGACGGGCAGTTCGTCGAGCAGCTGATCGAGCGGGTGCGCGGCAGCGTGGAGGAGCTGATCGACGATGTGGCCGCGCTGTGGCTGACCGTGCGATGAGGGGCGCAACACCGGGGCGTCCAACACCGGGGCGTCCAACACCGGGGCGT
>WQXW01000097.1 GCA_009781575.1 Solirubrobacterales bacterium | reverse complement strand
GGTCCCCGCCGAGCTCCGGCCGTTTCGTTATTTGTTTTGAGGATTCGTTCCGCGCGGAACGAATCCTTGTTTTGAATCCCCCGACGGCGCCTCAGACAGGCGTGTTCGAGGCTGCGCCAGACCGCTTCGTCACCGCAGCGATCTGCCAGCAGCTCGGCGCTCCCCCGCCAGCGAATCCACGTTGACCACCGCGCCGAGCCGTGGGGTCCGGCGCATCATCGCGGTCCCACGCGCGGCAAAAATCGGCCATGGCGAGACTCGGAATCGAACCGAGGACACCACGATTTTCAGTCGTGTGCTCTACCAACTGAGCTATCTCGCCGAGAGTCCTAAAACGCCCGCTTTTTGGAACGTCGTTCCGTCTCGGATCCGCCACGTGGCCCACCGCGTCGGCCGGGCGTGACCAGTCTACCCCCGCACGACGAGCACCAGGACCCGCGCCGCCGCCTCGACCGTCAACCGACCGGCGCCAGCATCGACGGCGGTCGGACCGCGCGCGGGCTCGTCGATGTCGATTGTGTGCGCCTCTCCTGGAGGGACGCCACACGCAACGGGAGTACGGCTCAGACGCCAACAGTATGACTTGCGCGCCCGCAGGGGGTGGAGGGGCAGGTGATCATTTTGCGTGCCGCTTTGATCGGTGCGATCAACTTGATCAGAGAGAGACGATCAACTTGATCAGGGTGGCGCCCCAAAAACAACACGCGCCACGCTCGCCGGGTGGCACATCGACGCGCCGCTCGGACCCCGACTGAACACGTGCGTGATCCTTGGAATGGAGGGACCGACTCGGCGCCGTGAAGCCCCCGCCCGGCCGGTCGCGTCCATGCGGTCCTCCCCGAGTGGGATACGCCGGAATAGCACCTCCAACAAATCCGGAATAGCCGTCCCACACGACGGCTGCCCTTGCAGCACCTCTTCGGCGGGCGGGGCGCTCAGGCTCAGCGCGCCGCCGACGCGGCGCGCTCGAATTCCGCCACCAGCGCGCGGTAGGTCTGGCGCAGGCCCTCGCGCAGCGGCACCTGCGCGGTCCAGCCCAGCTCCCGCGCCGCGTGGGAGACATCGAGGCGGCTCCGCTCGAGCTCGCCCGCCCGCAGATCGGCCAGTTGCGGCTCTATCTGGGAGTCCGCCACCTCACGCAGGTGCTCCCACACGATGCTCACATCGCTCTCCACGCCCGTGGCGATGTTGAACGTGCCCGCCCGCCCATGCGCCACCAGCAGCGCGCGCACCACGTCGTCCACGTGGATGTAGTCGCGCGTGGGGGTGCCGTGACCGTAGAGCGTGGGCGTGGTGCCCGCGTGCAGGTGCAGGCTGAGGATCGCCACCACCCCAGCCTCGCCGTGGGGGTTCTGGCGGGGGCCATACACGTTCCCCAGCCGGCAGATCGCGTGGGGCACGCCGCTGGCACGCGCCCACGTGCCCACGTACGACTCCGCCGCCCACTTGGACGCGCCGTACGGTGACAGCGGCGCCGGGATGAAATCCTCCGCCGTCGGCAGCGGCGCGTCATCGCCATACAGCGCGCCACCCGTGGAGGTGAACACCACCGGCACCCCGAGGCGGCTGGCCACGTCCACCACGTTGAGCGTGCCCTGCACGTTGACCGCGCAGTCGCGCGCGGGATCCTTGACCGAGGCGGTCACGCTCGCCTGCGCGGCGAGGTGGTAGATCGCCTCCGGTGCGGCCCGCTCGATCGCGTCCTCCAGGCGCGCGCGATCGACGATGTCCAACTCGCACAGCTGCGCCTCGCGGTGAATCCGCCGCCCCTCGCCCGAGGAGAGGTCGTCGATCACGGTCACGCGATGGCCGTCCCCGACCAGCGCATCGACCAAGTGCGACCCGATGAAGCCGGCCCCGCCGGTGACCACCGCCTGCATGCTGCGCGCAACCCTAGCTCAGCGCGTGCCCTCGCCGCGCATCGGACCCCGCCGCGCAGCCTCGAACATTCCTGTCGGAGGCGACGTTGGGGGACTCAAAAAGAGGATTCATTCCGCGCGGAACCAATCCGCAAACAAAAAACGGAGCGGCCGCTCCTCGACCGACACCGCCGGAGCGGGCGCTCGCCCGGAGCTCGAGTTGGAGGGCGTGCGGTGAAAACCGCTCCAGCGAGCGGAGTGCTCGTCCCTCCAGAAGCGCCACACCCCTCCAGTGCGCGGCCATCCGTCGCGCCGGCCCCTCGGCACACGACCGGGAGGGCCGCTCGGGTACTCTGCGCGCATGCGCCCCCGTGCCCTCCGCGCGGCCGTTCCGGTCGCCGTGCCCTGCGCCGTGCTCTGCGCCGTGCTCGCCGGCTGTGGCGGCGGCGGCGTCGGAGGCGGCAAATCCAACGGCGTCGACGCCAAGCGGCCCCAGGCGATTGTGGAAGCCGCGCAACGGGCCGGCAACGAAGCGAGCGCCGTGCACGTGTCCGGCACGATCGCCGCCAGCGGCATGCCGGTCACGCTGGACCTGCGGCTGGTGGCGGGCAAGGGCGGCTCCGGCACCGTGTCCGAGGGCGGGCTCAGCTTCGAGCTGATCCGCGTGGGCAATGCCGCCTACATCAAGGGCAGCGAAGCGTTCTACAAGCGCTTCGGCGGGAGCGCGATGGCCCAGCTCCTCAAAGACAAGTGGCTGAAGGCGCCCACCACCGCCGAACAGTTCGCCACGCTCGGCGCGATCACCGATATCCGCTCACTGTTCGCGCAGACCCTCTCCAGCCACGGCCCCCTCCAGCGGCGCACGGTCACCACGGTGCGCGGTCGGGAAGTGGTACCGGTCGTCGACCTCACGCGCGGCGGCACGCTCTATGTGGCCACCACCGGCAAGCCCTACCCCGTCGAGCTGACCAAGAGCGGCTCCACCGGCGGGACCCTGACCTTCGACAGATGGAACGAACCGATCACGCTCACCGCGCCGTCCAACGCGGTCGACATCACCAAATTGGCGCCCGGCGGCTGAGCGGCGCGCAGGACGGCGGCGCCGAGGCCGGCGACACGCAGAGGCGGGCGGCGCGGCGGCCCGCGACAGACACGCAGAGGCGGGCGGCGCGGCGGCCCGCGACACGGAGCGCGGCGGCGTGAAAGCCCGCGACACGGAGCGCGGCGAGCCGGCGGCCGGTGGCGCGGAGGCGGCGATCGTCGCGCGCGTGCGCGCGATCCCGCCCGGTTATGTGCGCACCTATGGCGATATCTCGCCCGGCGCTCCCCGGCTCGTCGGCCGCGTGCTGCGGTTCGCCCACGAGCCCGATCTGCCGTGGCATCGAGTGGTGCGGGCCGACGGGTCGCTGGCCAAGGGCGCACGCCAACGCGCACTGCTCGAACGCGAGGGTGTGCAGTTTGTGGGGGAACGCGTGGTGATGGAGAGAGCGCGGCTCGACGACCTCGACGCGTGGTGATTACCCCAGCGCCACCGCCACATACTTCGTCTGGAGGTACTCGTCGATTCCCTCAAATCCGCCCTCGCGACCGAAGCCCGACTGCTTCACCCCTCCAAACGGGGCGGCGGGGTTTGACACCATCCCCTGGTTGAGCCCCACCATCCCGGATTCGATCCGCTCGGCCACGCGCAGCGCGCGTTCCAGATCGCGCGTGTACAGGTAGGCGACGAGGCCGTACTCGGTGCGGTTGGCGGCCGCCACGGCCTCCTCCTCGGTGGAGAAGCTCACGATCGGCGCCACCGGGCCGAACACCTCCTCGCTGAGCATCCGCGCGCCCGGCGGCACCGACTGCAGCACCGTGGGCGCGTAGAAGTAGCCGCGCCCGTCGAGCGCCTCGCCGCCCAGCAGCAGCGCCGCGCCGCGCGCGCGCGCGTCGTCCACCAGCTCCGCCACCTTGGCGCGCTGTGGCGCGTCGATCAGCGGGCCCACCTCGGTGGTGGGCTCCGTGCCACGCCCCACGCGCAGCGCGCGCATGCGCTCGGTGAGCCTCCGCGCGAACTCGCCCGCGATCGGCTGGGCCACGTGGAAGCGGTTGGCCGCGGTGCACGCCTCGCCCACGTTGCGCATCTTCGCCAGCAGCGCGCCCTCCACCGCCGCGTCGAGATCGGCGTCGTCGAACACGATGAACGGCGCGTTGCCGCCCAGCTCCATCGACACGCGCAACACCCGCTCGGCGGCCTGTCTCATCAGTGCACGCCCCACCTCGGTGGAACCGGTGAAGGACAGCTTGCGCGTGCGGGGATCGCTCAGCAGCGGCGCCACCACCGCGCCCGCGCGCTGGGTGGTGATCACATTCAGCACGCCCCCCGGCAGCCCGGCCTCCTCCATCACACGCGCCAGCACGAGCATCGACAGCGGGGTCTGCTGCGCCGGCTTGACCACGATCGTGCACCCCGCCGCCACCGCCGGCGCGATCTTGCGCGCGCCCATCGCGGTGGGGAAGTTCCAGGGCGTCACAAACACGCACGGACCCACCGGTTGGCGCATCGTGAGGATGCGCCCCGCGCCGGTGGTGTTGACCATGTAGCGCCCGTGGACCCGCACCGCCTCCTCGGAGAACCACCTGAAGAACTCCGCCGCGTAGGCGATCTCGCCGCGCGACTCCGCCAGCGACTTGCCCATCTCGAGTGTCATGATCAGCGCCAGCGCATCGGTGCGCGCCACCAGCGCCTCGTGGGTGCGCCGCAGAATCTCGCCACGCTCGCGCGGGGCGCACGCGGCCCAGCTCTCCTGCGCCCCGCTCGCCGCGTCCAGTGCCGCGAGCGCGTCGGCGGGCTGCGCGTCGGCCACCTCCAACAGCGTCTCCTGCGTGGCGGGGTCCTCCACCGCAAACGTGCCCCCGCCGGAGGCCGCGCGCCACTCACCCCCGATCAACAGCTCGGTGGGCACAACCTCCAGCACCGCTCGCTCCCGATCCGCCACCGCCATTTCACATTCCTTTCCGTCGCCGCTGCCTGTTCAGAATCCGTGCACACCCCGCCCTTACCCGCCGGGCGGAAGTCAACTGCGCAGCGAAGCCCGGTCGAGCTTGATACCCATCACGCCCGCCACCCGGTCGATGTGGGCGTCGTGCGCGAGCAGCGTCGCGCCGCGGCGGTGCGCCACCGCGGCGATCATGCAGTCGAGCATCCCGCATGGCGCGACGCCGGCGGCGCGGCATCGGCGGTAGATCCGCGCGGCTCCGTCGAAGTCGCTCACCGGATCGAAGCTCAGCAGCTCAAACCGCCCGAGCAGCCCGCGCAGGTCGGTCTCGCGCCGGTCGTCGCGCGCGCCCGCGATCACCTCCGTGATGACCGGCTCGGTGACCGCAAGCGCGCCGTCGGCGGCGATCAGCTCTCTCAGGCGCCGGTGGGCGGGGCTGCCGGTGGCGCGGTCGTACTCCACCCACGCGGAGGTGTGGGCGAGTATCACCCGACGCGCGGAGGCGCATCCGTGGGCACCTGGGAAATCGCGTGCGCGCCCTCCATCGCGAGCGCTTCCTCGCGCGTCATCGGCTGTCCCGCGAGATGGCGCAGCGCGAGATCCACAGCCGCGGTCTTGGTGTGCACGCCATAGCGGTCCATGATCGCGCGGACGTAGTCGTCCTCGATCTCGATGTTCGTGCGCACCATTGCGATACACCAATCATACACCAACCGTGTATATCTCGTGTATCGTGGGGCCGGCTGATGACCTCGCCACTGCTGATCGCCGACCTGCCGTGGCTGCTGTACCGCTCCTTCTTCGCGCTGCCCCGCTCGATTCAGGATGGCGAGGGCCACCCGGTGGGCGCGCTGCTGGGTACGGTAAACGCGCTGCTGTCGGCGATCGAGGCTTGCGCGCCCCGCGCGGTGGTCGCCTGCACGGGCGCCGAGCAGGCGCGCTACCGCGTGGAGCTGTACCCGCCCTACCACGCGCACCGCGATCCGATGCCGGGGGAGCTCCGCTGGCAGTGGGAGCGCGCGCCCGCGCTGCTTGCAGGCTTCCACTGGCTCGTGGCCGGCGATGAGGAGCTCGAGGCCGACGATGTGATGTTCTCGTACGCGCGCGTGGAGGAGGAGGGCGGCGGCACCGCGCTGCTGCTCACCGGCGATCGCGACCTCTTCCAGGCGGTGACCGCGCGCGTGGCCGTACTGCCGTCGCGCCGCGAGGAGGGATCGGACGCGATTGGGCCCGCGCAGGTGCGCGGCCGCTACGGCGTGGCGCCCGCGCTCGTACCCGACTTCATTGCGCTCCGGGGCGACCCCTCCGACGGGCTGCCCGGCGCGCCCGGCATCGGCGCCAAGACCGCGGCCGCGCTGCTGGCCGAGCACGGCTCGCTGGAGGCGCTGCTCGACGACGCGGCCACCGGCCTGGGGCGCGTGCGCGGCCGGCGCGCGCTCACGCTCACCGAGCACGCGCAGCAGCTGCGCGACTTCAAGCGGATCGCCACGCTGGTGCGCGTGGACCTCGCGCGCCCGCCCGACCGCGCCACCGACCCCTCCGGGGGCGCCGAGGCGGCGCGCGCGCTCGGCATGCGCCGGCTCGCCGAGCGGCTCGAGCGAGCGGCCGCGCCCTGAGGCGGGCGGCCAGCCGCACCGTGAAGCCAGCGCCGGATTCCCGCAAATGCGCCGGCGCCCGCTCCGGGGTGCCGGCGGGTGCCGGTCGAGCCGAGCAGCGTGCGTTGCGTTTTTTGATTTGAGGATTGGTTCCGCGCGGAACGAATCCTCTTTTTGAATCCCCCAACGGCGCCTCCGACAGATGTGTTCGAGGCCGCGCACGCGCGAGCCCGCGCCGGTGTCACTTCGGGGCGAACTTGACCGTGATCACCTCGCCGTCGCGCATCGCGTAGTCGCGGCCCTCCAGG
>WQXW01000096.1 GCA_009781575.1 Solirubrobacterales bacterium | reverse complement strand
GGAGATCGGGGGCGGTTTTCGCGTGCCGGAGATCGTGGCGCAGGCCGGCGCGCGGGTGATCGAGGTCGGCACGACCAACCGCACGCGCCTGAGCGACTACCGGGACGCGATCGAGGAGCGGGGCGCGGGCACCGTGTTGCGGGTGCACCAATCCAACTTCCGCACGGTGGGCTTCGTGGAGGAGGTGGCGATCGAGGAGCTCACGACCCTCGGGGTTCCGGTGATCGACGACGTCGGCTCGGGCGCGCTGGCCGGCGAGCTGCCGGCGCTGGCGGGCGAGCCGCCGGTGCGCGCCTCCGTGGCGGCCGGCGCCGCGGTGGTGTGCTTCAGCGCGGACAAGCTCCTGGGCGGCCCTCAGGCCGGCATCCTCGTGGGGCGCGGCGGGGCGATCGTGGCGTGCCGGCGCCACCCGCTGGCGAGGGCGGTGCGCATCGGGCGCCTGCCGCTGGCGGCGCTCGAGGCGACGCTCTCGCTCTACCGCGACCCCGCGCGTGCGCGGCGTGAGGTGCCGGCGCTGGCCATGCTGGAGCTCTCGCCGCCGGTGCTGCGCGCGCGCGCCGAGCGCCTGGCGCGGGCCGGTGGCGGGGAGATCGTGCGGGCCACCGCGCGCGTGGGGGGCGGCGCGCTGCCCCTGCTCGAGCTGGACGGCCCGGCGGTGGCGCTCAACGCGCCCGGTGTGGATCCGGGCCCGCTGGCGCGGGCGTTGCGTGGCGGCGAGCCGCCGCTCATCGGGCGCATCGCCGCGGGGCGGCTCCTGATAGACCCCCGCACGCTCGCCGAGGAGGAGGTGGAGCTGGCGGCCGCGGTCATCCGCGCGGCGGGCCCGGCCGAGCCCCCATGCGCGCCTGTGCGCTCGAGCCGAGTCACCTCCCTGCCGGGGCCCGGCGCGGGCTGATCGCCTGATCGCGCCGGATTCCCGCCAAATGCGCCGGCGCCCGCTCCGGCGGTGCCGGCCGGTCGAGGAGCAGCCGTTGCGTTTTTTGTTTTGAGGATTGCTTCCGCGCGGAACGAATCCTCTTTTTGAATCCCCCAACGGAGACTCAGACAGGTGTATTCGACACCGCGCGCCAGATCCCGTGGCACGCGCGCCCGTGCGGCGCCCGTGCGTTGGCGCCGTGAGCCCTATGATGGGGTGGTCGCCGTGGACAGGGACATCGACTGATGCGACAGGGCCCCTGGACCGGCCGTTATCCGGCGGCCGCGGCCATGGTGGTCTTCGCCCTGGTCCCGTACCTGGCGCTCTCGGCCGCGCTCCAGCCGATCGCGCCGATCATCGAGAGGGACCTGCACATGAGCGCCCAGACGATGACCCTCAGCTCGGGCATGGCCAATGCCGGCTACGCCGTCGGGACGGTGCTGGCGGTGCTGTTGGCCCAGCACCTTCCCCAGCGCAGGATGCTGGTCCTCTATGCGGCGCTGCTGGTGCTCGGCTCGGTGATGGCGGCGGGGGCGCCCGACGCGGGCGTGTACATCGCGGGGCACGTGTTGCAGGGCCTCTGCACCAGCCTGCTGCTGATCGCGGCCGTGCCCCCGCTGGTGGTGGCGTTCTCGATCTCGAAGCTGCGCTGGACGGCGATGATCCTCAACGTGTGCATCTTTGGCGCGGTGGCGCTGGGCCCGCTCGTGGGCGGCATCCAGGCGCAGTCGCACGCGTGGCGTCCACTGTTTTGGATCATCGCGGGCATCGCGGGGGCGGCGCTGGTGCTGTCGCTGCTGACCTTTCAGGACGCCCCGCCCGCTGACCCCGCCGCCACTCGCAACCCGCTCCCGGTGGGAATGGCCGCGGCGGGGTGCGTGGCACTCTTCTACGGCGCCTCGGAGCTGCTCACCCATTCGTTCGTCGATGTGGTGACGCTCCTGCCGCTGGCGGGCGGGCTGGCGTTGATCGTGGCGCTGTTGGTGTACCAGTATCGCGCCAAGCGACCGCTGCTCTGCATACGCCCGCTCGGCAGCACGCTCCCGGTGAGTGGGATCGCGGTCGCGATGTGCGCGGCGGCGAGCTCCATATCGGCGGTCGCGCTGACGGCGGTGCTGCTCACCGACAGCTTCACTCCCATCCACCTGGGGTTGCTTCAATTCCCCGAGTTCATCGCGGCACTGATCACCGCGGTGCTGCTCGGCGTGCTCTTCCGCACCCGGGGGCTGCACTTCCTCGTGCTCGGCGGCATGCTGTCGCTGATCGCGGGCATCCTGGTACTTCAATCCCAGCTGCCGCCCACCTCGCTCGGCATGGCGCTGGGCTCTGGACTGGTCGGACTCGGCGTGGGCGGATCGGTGGCGCCGGCGCTCTTCATCGCGGGCTTCTCGCTGCGCAACAACGCCCTGCAGCGCGTGTTCGCGATCATCGAGCTGCTGCGGGCGGTGGCCGCATTCATGGTCGCGCCGGTACTGGTGCACGTGGCCATGAACGCGGGAGGCAGCGCGGCGGCGGGCACCCACACCGCGTTGTGGATCTGTTTCGGCATCGCCAGCGGCGGCACGCTGTTGGCGGTCTCCCTGTATGCGCTGGGCCGGGTGCGCCCGCCGGCGCCGGCGGTGGAGGCGTGGATGAGCGGCGAGGCCCCCGGGTGGTATTCGCCGCCGCTGCTGGCCGGAATCCGTGACTCCTCCGGCGCGGGGGTGCTCACCGAGCCGCTCGCCTGTGACACGGGCGGACAGTACGGCGGCGGCCCGCACGAGGGCGAGGCGGCCGCGAGCGTGGCCGACGCCCAGCCGGCGCAGTGACATGAGCGTCGGCGAGCAAGGCCTCGGCCCGGTGCTGTTCGCCTACGACGGCTCCGATCTGGCCAAGCTGGCGATCGAGGAGGCCGGGCGCCAGCTCGAGCCGGGACGGGACGCGGTGGTGGTGACCGTGTGGCGTCCGTTCGCGGTCGGGTTCATCCCGCCGCCCGGGCTCGAGCTCGACGCGGCGGCCAGCGACGAGGTTGCAAGCGCGGCCGAGCAGGTCGCCGCGCAGGGAGCCGCGCTGGCGCGGGCCGCCGGCTTCCGCGCGCAGAGTGTGGCGCTCAAGGAAGCGCCGACGTGGAAGGGGATTGCGCGCGTCGCCGACGAGCACGGCGCGAGCCTGATCGCGCTCGGCTCCCACGGCAAGAGCGGTTTCACAGGTATTTTCCTCGGCAGCGTCGCGGGCGACGTCGCCGCGCACTCCGGGCGCACCGTGCTCATCGTGCACGGGCGCGGCTGAGCGCTGCTTGCGGCTCGCTCCCCGGCCTGCTCCCCGGGGCCCGCTCAGCCCCGGCCCGCTCAGCGCGCTCCGGGGAACTCCTCCTCGGTGACCTCGGCGCTGCGCTCGTGATCGGCCTCGCCTGCGGCCCACCCCTCCACGCGCTCCTCCGGTCGGCCGCGGTCGTGCAGGACGGCGTGGGCGGACTGCTGATCGGCGTGGGAGGCGTGCTCGATCAGCATGGCCTCCGCTTCCTCGAAGCCCTCCGCGCAGCCGCCGCCCGCCTCGCGCACCGCGCGTTGCGCGGGAGGGACGCCGCCGCCGTCGTGCTCGCCGCGGCGCCCGCCGATCATCGCCGCTTCGGCGGCCGCCGCATCGATCTCCTCCTGCTCGAAGGACGACGGCTTGCGCTTCTCGGCCATCGGGTTGGCGAGCGGTGGGCGCCGGCCGGCCTCTACTGAGGCATGCGCGCCGGAGCGGGCTGAGCACGCAACCGCGGGGCGTCGGGCTCATAGGCGCGCTCCGGCGCGAGCTCCTCGCGCGTGACGTGCACGTGCCGCACGGTCGGTGCCTGCAGGTCGTCGACGTGGACCATGAGGATCTCCAGCGTGCGGCAATCCTCGATCAAGCGCAGCGACGGCTCGTGGGGCAGCTCGCCGACCACGCTGAACAGCGCGTTGCCGTCGGTCAGGTACGCGCCCGGCCCCAGCGGGTCCGGCCGCTCGCGGTGCACTCGCCTACGCGACATGGACATCACTCTTCCCCTCCCTTGTCGAGATGCCGCGCGCGCGCGAGGGGCCGTGGAACGGGGCCCGCCTCGAGCGTCTCCCGCACGCGCTGCTCGATGCCGTGGACGCCCCTGGCCTGCCGCGAGGAGCCCCGCCGGAACCGGAGCTGACGGCGCACGAGGCCCGGCAGGCGCCGAACGCTCGAGCCGTCCGCTGCGGCGTATCGGTGTGTGAGGCTCTCGTCCATCTGGCTCTCCTGAGCGGTCGACGCCACGAGCCTGAGCGGAGGTCAGGTCATTGTTCATCGTCTGGTTACCCGATTTCGCGCGGCCGACTCGCGCCGCGCCGCCGGCCTACCGTCAGATCGCCGACAGCCGCGGCGCGGCCGACCGCCGCGGGCCGCTCAGGCGCTCGGGGCGCCGGCGCCGGCGTGCTTGAGATCCTCGAGCGCGGCGTGCATGGCCTCGGAGTCGCACTCGATCATCGAGGGCCACGGCTTGGCGGGGTGCTCGTCGAGCGTCTTCAGCCCGTTGCCGGTGATCACCGCGACCACCACCTCGTCGGGATCGAGGGTGCCGTCGGCCACGAGCTTGCGCAGCACCGCGATCGTGGTGCCGCCGGCGGGCTCGGTGAGGATGCCCTCGGTCGCGGCGAGCAGATCGATGCACTCGAAGATTTCGCCGTCGCTCACCGCGGCGGCGGTGCCGCCGCGGCTGCGCACCGCGTCGATGACGAGATGCCCGTCGCCGGGCGCGCCGATCGCCAGCGAGTGCGCCGCGGTGGTGGGGCGACAGGCGTGGATGTCGCTGTCGTGCGCGAGGATCGCGCTGGCGATCGGGTCGCACCCCTCGGGCTGGGCGATGTGGATCCTGGTGTGGTCGGTCTGGGCCATCCCCACGGTTTGCAGCTCGATCAGGCCCTTGTGCACGCGCGAGGAGAGCGTGCCGCCGGCGGCGGCGGTCACGATGTGATCGGGCGCGCGCCAGTGGAGCTGCTCGACGAGCTCGAACGCCATCGTCTTGCCGCCCTCCGCGTAGAAGGGGCGCAGCGTGATGTTGGCGAACTCGAGGCCGGTGTCCTGCGCGAGCCGCCGGCACTCGCGGTTGACCTCGTCGTAGTTGCCGGCCACCTGGCAGACCAGCGCGCCGAGCGCGCGGCACACCCGCGCCTTCATCGGCTCGAGGCGATCGGGGTAGAAGACGTAGGGGCTGATGCCGGCGCGGGCGGCGAACGCGGCCACCGCGGTGCCGACGTTGCCGGTGGACACGCACCCGATCTCCTCCTCGCCCAGCTCCAGCACACGCGCGATGGCCATCGCGACCACGCGATCCTTGTAGGAGAGGCTCGGCCGCGAGGTGCTGTCGTCCTTGAGGTACAGCTTGGAGAGCCCCAGCTCCGCGGCGAGCCCGCGCGAGCGGATCAGGGGGGTGTAACCGGAGAATTCGCCCACGCGCGCCTGCGCGGGGGCGTCGGTGATGGGCAGCAGCTCCTCGAAGCGCCAGATGTTGTGCGGCCGCTCCGCCACCGGGAGCTCGGCGAGCCGGCGGGTGGCGAGCGCATAGTCGAAGTCGATGTCCAGGCAGCGGTTGCAGTCGGGGCAGAACGCGATGCTCTGCTCGAGCGCAAAACGCGCCCCGCATGCGCGGCACACCAGAGCCGTCGCGCACGAGCGCGTGCGCGCGGGCTGCTGCTGGTCTCGAGCGTCGTCGGTGCTCATCGGCGGCCTCGGCCCCTCACCCTAGCGATCCAGCGAGCATACGCGTCTCACCGCGGCGATCCCCCCGGCCCGGGCGCCACGTCGATGAGCTCCGGCCACGTGGGCTCCCCGCCGGCGTGGCCCCGCCCCGACGCGAGCCACAGCTCCTCGGAGGTGTGGGGCGCGAAGGGGAAGAGCACGCGCGCGACCAGCACGAGCGCGTCCACGAGCGCGTCGAGGTCCTCGCGCGCCAGCTCGCCGCGGCGGGCGCGCACGCGCGACTCGTAGTCGCGCACGCGGTCGAACAGGCGCATCACGTTGCGCACCGCGCTGTGCATTTCCAGCTGCTCCATGTCGGTGGTGAGCCGCTCGAGCGCGACCGCGCACCACTTCTCCAGGCGCCGGCGCAGGTGCTCGGTGGCGTCGCGCCCGCTCCCATCCACCGCGGGCTCGAGCTCGCCCTCGCCGAGCGCCGCCTGGAAGCGCTCCTGGGAGTAGGACCACAGCTGGCTCAGGAACCGGTGGCAGTGCTGCAGCGCGCTGTCGGTCCAGTTCAGCGAGCGCTGGGGGCGGGCCGCGTAGAGCACCGCCAGGCGCACCGCGTCGGCGCCGAAGCGCGCGACCAGCTCGTCGGGATCCACAACGTTGCCGAGGTGCTTGCTCATCTTGCGCCCGTCGCGGATCACCATCTCGTGCATGAGCGCCCCCGCGAAGGGCTCGCCCCGGCGCATGAACTCGAGCGGCCCGATGTCGCGCAGCGCCTTGGTGGTGATGCGCTGATCGAACATGAAGTTGCCGCTGTCGGAGCCCGCCACGAGCCGCTCGGCGGGCAGCCACGCGCGCAGCTCCTCTCGCGCGAAGATCTCCTCCATCGCCAGCTCGCGCGCCTCGGGCGGCACGCACGCCGGCACCCACAGCCACAGCGCGTCGAAGTGGCAGTCGAGCGTGTCGGTCTCGCGCCGCGCGGGCCCCCCGCATCGGGGACAGTCGGTCTCGTAGAAGTCGGCGCGCTCGGCGAGCGGGTTGCCCACGCCGGTCGGGCGCAGATCGGTGGGCAGCACCACCGGCAGCCGCTCGCGGGGCACCGGCACCGCCCCACAGCGCTCGCAATGCACGATCGGGATCGGCGTGCCCCACGATCGCTGCCGGGAGATCGAGAAGT
>WQXW01000095.1 GCA_009781575.1 Solirubrobacterales bacterium | reverse complement strand
TTCGTTCCGCGCGGAACCAATCCTTAAAACAAAACACGAAACGCCCGCTGCCCGACCGGCGCCACCGCTGGAGCGGGGAACACCGTTCACCCCCGCCGGGCGATGCCGCACCACCCCCTCTTGGGCGGTGATACAGGCATGAGTGACGGTGCCGCCCCGCAGAGCGCCACGACGCCCTCGACGGCCTCGCCCAGCGACGCCTCGCCGAGCGCGCCCCCGCCGAGCGCGCCCCCGCCCCCGCCGAGCGGCGCCCCGTCAAGTGACGCCCCGTCGAGCGCCGCGCCCCAGAGCGCGGCCGCGCCGTCGCCGTTTCCGCCGATCGCGGACTACGCGTTCCTGTCCAACTGCCACACCGGCGCGCTGGTGGCGCCGGATGGGGCGATCGACTGGCTGTGTGTGCCGCGCTTCGACTCGCCGTCGGTGTTCGGCACGCTGCTGGACCGCCAGGCCGGCGCGTTCCGATTCGGCCCGTTCGGGATCAACGTGCCGACGGCGCGCATCTACGAGCCGGGCACCAACACACTGAACACCACCTGGAAGACGCCCACCGGGTGGGCGCTGGTGCGCGACGCGCTGATCCTCGGTCCGCGGCGTGGCGAGGACCACGTGACGCCGCACACGCGGCCGCCGAGCGATGAAGACGCCGACCACACGCTGGTGAGGGTGGCGATGTGCCTGGAGGGGGAGGTCGACATCGAGCTGACCTGCGAACCGGTGTTCGACTACGGGCGCGCGCCGGCGCAGTGGTCGGTGAACGAAGCGGGCCATCGCGCGGACGCGAGTGGCGAGGGGCTGACGATCCGCCTGCAGAGCGACATGGCGATGGGGGTGGAGGGCGACTGGGTGCGCGCGCGCCACGTGCTGCGCAAGGGCGAGCAGCTCTACTGCGCGCTGTCGTGGGCGGAGAACCTCGAGGTGCCGATGAACATCGACGAGGCCAACGAGCGGCTGGCCAGCACCGCCCACTACTGGCGCGCCTGGCTGGATCGCGCGCGGTTGCCCGACCACCGCTGGCGCGATCCGATTCAGCGCTCGGCGCTGACGATCAAGGGCCTCACCTACATCCCCACCGGCGCGACGGTGGCGGCGCTCACCACCTCGCTGCCGGAGACGCCGGGGGGCGAGCGCAACTGGGACTACCGGTACACGTGGCTGCGCGACTCCACGTTCACGTTGCAGGCGCTCCACTACCTCAACCTCGACTGGGAGGCGGAGGAGTTCATGCAGTTCATCGCCGACCTCGAGAGCAACGAGGATGGGGCGTTGCAGATCATGTACGGGATCGACGGCCGTCGCGACCTCGCGGAGTCGCTGCGCGAGGAGCTCACCGGGTACGCGGGCGCGGCCCCGGTGCGGATCGGCAACGGCGCCTACGACCAGCGCCAGAACGACGTGTTCGGCGCCGCGCTGGCATCGATCCTGTTGCACACCACCCGCTCTCAGCGTCTGCCCCGGCGGCTGTGGCCGATCGTGCAGTCGCAGGCCAAATGCGCGAGCGATGTGTGGCGCCAGCCCGACCAGGGGATCTGGGAGGCGCGCGGCGCCCCGCGCCACTACGTGTCCTCGAAGTTGATGTGCTGGGTGGCGATGGACCGCGCGGCGCGGCTGGCGGCGATGGCCGGCGACACCAAGCTCCAGGAGGAGTGGGCCGGCGTGGCGGATGAGATCAAGCAGGACATCCTCACCCACGGGCTCACCGACAAGGGGGTGTTGCGCCAGCACTACGAGACCGACGCGCTCGACGCGTCCACGTTGCTGGCCGCGATCTTCGGCTTCCTGCCGGGCGAGGACGAGCGGCTGCGCGCGTCGGTGCTGGCGATCGCCGACGAGCTCACCGAGGACGGCTTCGTACTGCGCTACCGCACCGACGAGACCGACGACGGCATGGCGGGCAAGGAGGGATCGTTCTTGATCTGCTCCTTCTGGCTGGTGTCGGCGCTGGCGATCGTGGGCGAGGAGCAGCGCGCGCGCGATCTGATGGAAAAGCTGTTGCGCGTGGCATCGCCGCTGGGGCTGTACGCGGAGGAGTACGACACCGCCACCGGCCGCCACCTCGGCAACTTCCCCCAGGCGTTCTCCCACCTGGCGCTGATCGAGGCGGGCGCGCGGATCATCCTCGCCGAGCGGGTGGCGGAGATCTCATAAGCGCCGCTCGCACGTGTGAGCGCCTGCCTCGGCCGTCGCTCACGCGCTCGGCGCGTGGGCCTCGGCCGCAATCAATTCCTGCTCGAAACGCTCCGCATTGGCGCCGGCGATTTCCTTCTCCATCACCTTTTCGGCCTTGCTGAGCAGCTTCTCGGCCTGCTCGAGCACGCGCGAGCGCCCTATCACGACGAGCGCGGCCTGGCCGTCGTCGAGCGCTTCGCCCAGCTCCTTCATGTCGGCGCGCGACATCCCATGCCAGAGGTGGCCGATCAGGCCGCCCGCGCCGGCGCCCACGACACCCGCGCCGATGATGGAGGGGGGGAACAGGATGCCGATCACCGCGCCCACCGCGGCGCCGGTCCAGGCGCCGTGCTGGGTGGGCTTCTCGTGCTTGTGCACGTGCACCTTGCCGTCGTCGTCCCTGTAGATGTCGGCGGCGTCGTAGGTGCCCACCATGCCCTCCGCGTGCGCGGTGCGCAGGGCCTCGTAGTCGGCGTGCGCGGCCTCCTGGCTCGAGTAGACCCCGACGAACACGAACAGCGGCTGGTCAGCCATCGTGGTGACCTCCTGAGATTGGGAGCGAGAGCCGATCGTGAGGCCGCGCGGGGTGAGCGCTCATCACCCCCGGAGAGCGATCCGCCCCCAGGACGTGGCGTGGCGCACCCCGCTTTCACCCCGCAGGAGTGATGGCCACTCACCCGGCGCGTCCTTACGGTCGGCCAATGCGCGCGCCCATCGCCCTGCTTGCGGTGCTGTTGCCGTTGGCGCTCGCCACCGGCTGCGGCGAATCCGCGCAGGCGAAGGCCGAAAAAACGGTGTGCGAAGGCAAGTCGGAGATCAGCGCGGGCGTGAACGGCCTGAAGGGCATGACCAGCGCCACCGCGACCGTGAGCGCGGTGCAGAGCAACCTCAAATCGATCGAATCGGGGCTGGGCAAGGTCACCAGCGCGCAGGACCAGCTGAGCAGCAAGCGCCGCGAAGAAGTGGAACACGCCACCGCTCAGCTGTCGGCGGGGCTGTCGTCGTTCGCGCACGAACTGACCAGCCTGACGGGCGCGCAGGCACAGGCGAAGCTCGCCGCGGCGGGCGAAAAACTGGTGGCCAGCTACCAGCACGCGCTCGCGCCGATCCCCTGCTGAGTGAGCGGCGCGAGCGCGGGTAGCGCCGCTGCGCGTTCGGGTGCGCCGCTAGGCGTTCAGGAGCTTGGCCTTGGCGGCGGTGAACTCCTCGTCGGTGAGCACACCGGATTGGTGAAGTTGCCCCAGTTCCTTCAGTTCGGCCATCGGATCCTTCGCCGGGGCGGCCGCGGGTGACGGCGCCTGCGCGGCCATCTGCTGCTGCTGCTGTTCCCACTGCTGCTGTTCCTGGCGGGCCCACCTTCCTTCTTGGCGGCGGCTCACATTGTTGGATACGTGGGTCGCCGTGCCGGCGATCACGGCGGTGCGGGCCACGCCCCGAAGTAGACCAGGCATCTGCGCTCCTTCCTCGTTCAGTTCAGGATGCCGCCTCGGCGGCATCGAGTGCTTGTACCGTCTCGATGACCTCCTCGGCGGGGACCCGCTGGAAGGCCAGCAAATGCCCGCCGTTGCGACGCACGGTGGTGACGAACGGCGCCGCCCATGCGTTCTCGAAGCAGATCAGCACAGCGGCCTCGCCGGGCTCGAGCCCTTCGCCCGCGACGTCGCGGTCCTCGTCGCCGAGCATGCCGGTGCGCGCGCCCTCGAACACACGCAGCTCGGCAAATCCGTCGCGGTCGAGGTCGGCGAGCTCGACGCCGGAAACCACTCCACCGGCGTCCTTCTCGACCACCAGCACATCCAGTACGCGGATGATCCCGCGTTCGACCAGATCCACGACGATGGGGAACGCCTCACCCGTGCGCGGCGCGTCGGGGGGAAAGCCGATTACGACGATGTCAACGGGACCGAGCTCCAGCTCCGGGTCACTCATGGTTGTGTCCTCTCGTCGGCGTGTGCGCTCGGCGCCAGGACGCCTGCGGTCGGCCCCCGCGCCGCTCCTGGCCGGAGTGTAGCGCTAATGCGCGGGCGCCGAGCGCAAGCCACGCCGCCGCCGACGGCCACCGCAACGCTAGGCGCTCGCGAGCGCTTTCTGCTTGATCTGATCGAACTCGCTCTGGTTGATCGTGCCGTCGTCCAGGAGCCGCTTTGCCTTGGCAATCTGCTCGCTGGGATCGCTGCCCCCGGCAACCGAGCGCACGTACTGATCCATTTCGGACTTCGCCGATTCCTGCGAGCGGATCGTGCGTTCGGCCATTCCCTCGTGTTGGGCGATCAGATAGATGAACACCCCCAGGTAGGGGAGCACGATGATGAGGATGATCCAACCGGTCTTCGCCCATCCGGATGCGTCGTCGCGCCGAAACAGATCGGCGAACACGGTGAACAGCAGCCAGATCCAGATGAAGAAGGCAAAGAAGATGAGCATCGTCCAGAACACTTCGAGGAACGGATAGCTGCTCGCGATCAGCATGTGGCCTCCTTTGTCGCCGTTGAGTTCGGCGGATTTGTGAGGAGCCTAACGAGATCGCCGCCCGATGACAACACGGTGCGACACACGTTGCAGCGGGCCCACGCGGGGCGCTCACCGGCGTGGCACCCGCCCGCGCGCGGCGCGGCCCGCGCGGCCCCGCGCGGCCCCGCGTGGCCGGTGCGCGATGCGGTAGCATGGCCAGATGGGGGCGGCGCGATCCGAGCGATCCGCAGCGACCGCGAGTTGGGTGCACTCCCCTCGCGCGTTCATCGCCCCGCTCGCGCTGGCGCAGTTCATCTGCAGCTTCGCCGGCTCCAACATGAACGTGATGATCAACGACATCAGTCGCGATCTTCACACCGACGTGAAGGGTGTGCAAACGACGATCACGCTGTTCCTGCTGATCATGGCGGTGCTGATGATCCCGTGCAGCAAGCTCACCGATCGCTGGGGGCGCAAGCGGTGCTTCATCGGGGGGCTCATCCTGTACGGGATCGGCACGGTGCTGAGCGCGGCGGCGCCCGGGCTCGGGGTGCTGATCCTCGGCAACTCGGTGCTCCAGGGCGTGGGCACCGCGTTTTTGATTCCCCCCGTGTACATCCTCACCACGATGGCGTTCACCTCGATGGAGTCGCGCGCGAAGGCGTTCGGCGTGATCAGCGGCATGGCCGGCATCGGCGCGGCCGCGGGTCCGTTGATCGGAGGCGCCATCACCTCGGGCATCAGCTGGCGGGCGGCGTTCGTGTTCCAAGCGCTCGTGGTGGCGACGATCGTCGTGCTGAGCCGCCGCGTGGTGGATCCGATCGCGCCGGAACCCCGCCGTCCCTTCGACGCGATCGGCTCGGCGCTGTCGGCGGTGGGCATGTTCTTCCTGGTGCTGGCGATCCTGCAAGCGGGCCACAACAACACACTGTTGGTGGTGTTCGCGGTGATCGCGGTGGCGTTCCTGCTGGGCTTCTTCCTCTACATCCGCGCGCGGGAGCGCGCGGGGAAGGAGCCGCTGCTGTCCACCGATCTGTTCCGCAACCGCACCTCCAACCTCGGGCTGGTCACCCAGAACCTCCAGTGGCTGCTGCTGCTGGGCGTGTCGTTCGTGGTGTCCGTCTACCTCCAGACCGAGCGTCACTACAGCGCGCTCGAGACGGGGGTGATCTTCACAGCGGCCACGCTCGGCATCCTGGTGTCCTCGCTGGCGGCGGAACGCCTCGCAAAGCGGCACCAGCAGAAAACCCTGATCGCGACCGGGTTCGGTGTGACGGTGGCCGGGATCGCGCTCCTGCTGGGCCTGGTGGGGGTCGCCAAATCGAGCGCCTGGGCGCTCGCGCCGGGGCTTTTGCTGATGGGCCTCGGCCTCGGCGGGATGTTGACCCCGTCGATCAACATCGTGCAGTCGGCCTTCCCGGAACAGATGCAGGGCGAGATCTCGGGGCTGTCGCGCAGCGTGTCCAATCTGGGCTCCTCCTTCGGCACCGCGATCGCCGGCACGATCCTGCTGTCCAATCTGGTGTCGGGCAACGGCACCTACATCGCGGCGATGATCGTGCTGGCCGCGCTGGCACTGGTGGGTCTCGTGGTCGCGCTCCTGCTGCCGGCCAACCCGCTCGGGGCCGACGACGCGGCGGCCGCCACCCCGCCTGCCGCCACCGCGCGGGGCGCGCCCGAGGCGGCCGTCTGACTGCCGACCGCGCCAGGAGCGCCGCGCAACGAGCTCGCAATCTCGCCAACGACCGCCGGCCGACCGCGTGCAGGGTGGCCGCGCTGCCGTCAACGCCTGCGCCCACGCGCGGCTTGAAACACACCTGTCCGAGGCGCCGTTGGGGGATTCAAAAAGAGGATTCGTTCCGCGCGTAACCAATCCTCAAAACAAAAGACGGAACGGACGCTGCTCGACCGGCACTGCCGCTGGACCGCGGAGCGGGCGCCGGTGGAGCGGGCGCCGGTCGGAGCGGGCGCCGGTTTTACGTGGGCGCCTCGCCCACCCTCGGGGGCGTGTCGCCCCCGGGCACGGTCGGCGCCCCGCCCGGCGGCGGCCCGGATCCGCCGCCCTGCGGCGTCGCGCCGCCGCCCGGCAGCGCCTTCGACTGCCCGCCGGCCTGCTCCTGCTCGATCTGCTTACGC
>WQXW01000094.1 GCA_009781575.1 Solirubrobacterales bacterium | reverse complement strand
GGGCCAGGGGGGCCAGGGCGCCAAGGGCGCCAAGGGCGTGAGGGGCGCCAAGGGCGCGAAGGCGGCCAAGGGCGCGGGGGGAGCTGAGAGGGCCGAGCCCGAGGCCAAGGCCGAGGCCGAGGCCGCGGGCCGGGCCGGTGGTGGAGAGCGCGCCAAGACGCGTTCACGTCGCTGAGCGTGCAATTGTCACCCCCTTCGGGTGACTGCATCTCCTTTGACAGCGCCCAGGCGGCGTGGGATTCCCTCTTTTTCCTGCCGCTTTGATCGGGCTGATGTCTCACATTTTGATCAAATTAACCAAATTGATCAAGGTCCCCATGCGCGACCCGAACACGCCTGTCTGAGGCGCCGTTGGGGGATTCAAAAAGAGGATTCATTCCGCGCGGAACCAATCCAAAAAACAAAACACGCAACGGCCGGAGCTCGCCCGGCGGCGCCGGCGCCTCCCCGTTGCGGGTGCCGGAACCCTGTGCGAACATGTGTTCGCATCGTGATCGTCTGTGTCCACCTGCCGAGATTGGAGCTGAGCGTCGCCGCGCGGGGCGCGCAGGCGCTGATGGGCGGGCCGCTGGCGATCGCCCCGCTGCCCGGCGGCGAGCAGCGCGTGGGGGAGGTGTCGGGGGCGGCGCACGCGCGGGGGGTGCGCGCCGGGATGGCCCTCGGCGAGGCGCTGGCGCGCTGCCCGGATCTCGTGCTGGTGCCGGCCGATCCGCTCGGCGTGGCCCAGGCCTGGGAGGCCGCGCTACAGGCGCTGGAGAGCGTTGGCGCGGCGGTGGAGCCGGTCCGGTCGGGCCTGGCCTGCTTTTCATCTGACGCTCTGCGCGCCGTCCACGGCGGCCTGCCCCGCGTGCTGGGCGCGGCGTCGCGCGCGCTCGCCCGCCCGGTGTGCCTGGGCGCGGGGCCCACCCGCTTCTGCGCGCTCTGCGCCGCGGTGCGCGCCGATGTGCGCCGCCCGCTGGTGGTGGGCGAGGATCGGGCCCGCCACTGGCTGGGCGCCCAGCCCACGGCGATGTTGCGCCTCTGGGGGGAGGGCGATCGGGAGATCGACGCGCTGGTGGCCGCGCTCGGGCGCCTGGGGCTGCGCACGCTGGGCCAGCTCGAGGCGCTCGGGCGCGGGGCGATGGCCGATCGCTTCGGCCGGGCCGGGATCCTGGCGCACCGCCTCGCCTGCCTCGAGGAGGACGCCCCGCTGCACCCCCGCCGCGTCGAGGAGCGCCTGGAGGAGAGCGTGGAGCTGGGCGAGGCCAGCCTCGGCCCCGCGCTGGAGCAGGTCCTGGGCGTGCTCGTGGAGCGCCTGCTCGCGCGCCCCGAGCGGCGGGGGCGCACGGTGCGGGCGGCCACGCTCTCCGCGCGCCTGGTGGAGGGCGGCACCTGGCGCGAGCCGGTCGCGTTTCGCCAGGCGCTGGCCGACGCGCGGCGCATGCGCCTGGCGCTCTCCCTGCGTCTGTCCCACCTGCCGGCTCCGGTCGAGGCGCTGGGCCTCGCCGCCGAGCGCCTCGGTCCCGTCGGCGGCGAGCAGGGAGAGCTGCTGGAGCAGGATCGCGAGCTCAGGCGAGCGCGGCTCGCGGAGGCGCTTCACCAGGTGCGCGCCACGGCCGGCCGCGAGGCGGCGTTGCGGGTGGTGTGTGTCGACCCCCACTCGCGCGTGCCCGAGCGACGGGTCGCGCTGTCCCCCTTCCCGGGATGAGCGCACCACGGTCCTCCTCGCGCCGGCCCGCCCCGGGCGCTCCCCAGGCCCCCGGCGCTCCCCAGACCCCCCGTGCTCCCCGGGCCCCGGGCACTCCCTCGGCCCCCGGCACTCCCCAGGCCCCCGGCGCTCCCCGGCCGCTCAACCTCCCCCGGGCGGTGCGCGTGCGGGCGGGCCGCGACGGGGTGCCGCGGGCGGTCGAGGGGCGGGCGGTGGAGGTGGTGCGCGAGTCGTGGCTGGTGGAGGATCGCTGGTGGACCGACACGCCGCTGCGGCGGCGCTACTGGGAGGTGGTGAGCGCCTCGGGGCGCAACGTGGTGGTCTTCCACGACCTGCTCGCCGGTGGCTGGTTCGCCCAGGCCGGCTGAGGGCGCGGGGGAGGACGGCTCGAGCGCGATGTCGGGAGGCGCCCCTCCGTATGTGGAGTTGCACTGCCACTCGGCGTACTCCTTCCTGGACGGCGCCTCGCTGCCGGGGGAGCTGGTGGAGCGGGCCGCGGGGCTGGGCCACCGGGCGCTGGCGCTCACCGACCACGACTCGCTGTGTGGCGCGATGGAGCTGGCGGTGGCGGCGCGCGAGAGCGATGTGCGCGCGATCTTTGGCGCCGAGCTGAGCGTGCTGCTCCCGGCGTCCCGCGGCGGCGGCGGCGGTGGTGGTGGTGGCAGGGACGAGCTCCGCCACCTGACGCTGCTGGTGCGCGACCGGGAGGGGTGGCGCAACCTCTGCCGGCTGCTCACGGAGGCCCACGCCCACACGCGGGACACGCGCGAGCGGCGCGCGGGGCAGCCGGCGGTGGCGTTGGAGGAGGTGTTGCGCCACGCCGAGGGGCTGCTCTGCCTGAGTGGCTGCGCGGCGCGGGGCGTGCACGAGCGCGCGCCACTGGAGCGGCTGCGCGAGGCGTTCGGGCCGGAGTGGCTGCGCGTGGAGCTCCAGCGCCCCTACGCGCGTAACGACCGCGCGCGCAACCGCGCGCTCGAGCGGCTGGCGCGCGGGGTGGGCGTGGCCACGGTGGCCACGGGCGATGTGCACGCGCACACCGCCGCGCGGGCGCTGTTGCAGGACGCGTTGGTGGCGCTGCGCCACGGGTGCACGCTGGACTCCAGCGAGATCGTGCGCCGGCCCAACCACGCCCACGTGCTGGCGACACCGCGCGCGATGGCGGCGCGCTTCGTGGACCACCCCGAGGCGGTGGCGGAGAGCGTGCGTGTCGCGGAGGCGCTGCGCTTCGACTTGACCCACGATCTGGGCTATCGCTATCCGGGCTCGGGGAGCGTGGAGGCCGGCCGGCGCCTGCGGGCGATCTGTGAGGCGGCCCTCGAGGAGCGCTACCCCGTGGGCGCTCCGGGGCGGGGGCGGGCGCAGGCCGAGGGCCGCCTGCGCGAGGAGCTGGCGATCATCGACTCGCTGGACCTGGCGGGCTTCTTTGTGTTGCACCACGAGATCTTCGTGCTGGCGCGCGAGGTCGCGCGCGAGGTGCGGGGCGCGGCGGCGGCGCGCGCGCTGCTGCCGCCCGGCCGGGGCAGGGGCTCGTCGGTGTCGTCGATCGTGTGCTACCTGAGCGGGCTCTCGCACATCGATCCCATCGCCTCGCAGCTCGAGATCGGACGCTTCCTGCACGAGGACATCACGGCCATGCCGGACATCGATCTCGACTTCCCGCGCGATGTGCGCGAGCGGCTGATCCCCCGTGTCCACGAGCGCTACGGCCCGGAGCGCTCGGCGCTGGTGGCGGCCTTCCCCACCTTCCGCGCGCGTGGGGCGATCCGGGAGCTGGGCAAGGCGCTGGGGCTGCCGCCCGGCGAGATCGAGCGCGTGGCGCGCACCGCCGACGGCTGGGGCGGGGAGGGCGCGGTGGCCGAGGCGGTGCAGACCTCGCTGGGCTCCGAGCGCCTGCGCGCGGGGCGCTGGCGCTGGCTGGCGCGCCTCGCGGAGGAGGCCCACGGGCTGCCGCGCCACCTCTCCCAGCACTCGGGCGGCATGATCATCTCGACCGCGCCCCTGGTCGACTGCTGCCCGGTGGTGCCGGCGGCCATGCGGGGCCGGCAGATCGTGCAGTGGGACAAGGACTCCTGCGCGGACGCGCGCTTTTTGAAGATCGACCTGCTGGGGCTGGGGATGCTGTCCGCGGTGGAGCGCTGCGTGGAGCTGATCGCCGGGCGCACCGGCGAGCGCGTCGATCTGAGCCGCATCCCCTTCGACGATCCCGCCACATTCGAGTGCATCCAGCGCGCGGAGACCACGGGCGTGTTCCAGATCGAGAGCCGCGCGCAGATGGGCTCGCTGCGCCGCACCCGCCCGGCCTCGCTGGCGGACCTCACGGTCCAGGTGGCGCTGGTGAGGCCGGGGCCGATCGTGGGGGGCGCGGTCAATCCCTACATCGAACGGCGCCAGCGCCAGCTGGCGGATTCGGCGTACGAGGTGCCCTACGAGCACCCCTCGCTGGCGGGGCCGCTCCACAGCACGCTGGGCACGATCGTCTTCCAGGATCAGGTGATCGAAGTGGCGCGCGCCTTCGCGGGCTTCACCGCCGGTCAGGCCGAGCGGCTGCGGCGCGCGATGAGCCGCAAGCGCTCCAGCGAGGCGATGGACGGTGTGCGCCGCCACTTCATCGAGGGCGCGCTGGCCGCCCATCCCGACGTCGATGAGCACACGGCGGAGCGCGTGTGGGGGATGGTGGCCGGCTTCGCCGGCTTCGGCTTCCCCAAGGCGCACGGCGCCGCGTTCGGCCTGCTGGCCTACCAGTCGACCTGGCTGCGGGTGCACCATCCCGCGGAGTTCCTCTGCGCGCTGCTGGACGAGCAGCCGATGGGCTTCTACGCGCCCGACAGCCTCATCCACGAGGCGCAGCGACGGGGGCTGCGCGTGTGGGGCGTCGACGTCAACCACAGCCACCACCAGTGCACGGTGACCCAGGAGGGCGCGATCCGCCTGGGCCTGCGCTGCGTGAAGGGCCTGCGCGAGGAGCACGCCGTGGCGCTGGTGCGCGCGCGCGACGCCGCGGGCCCCTTCGCGAGCCCCGAGGATCTCGCCGCGCGCGCCGGCCTGCCCACCGCGGCGCTCGAGCGGCTGGCCTGGGCGGGCGCGTGCGACGAGCTGGCCGGCGGCGGCCCACACGCCCGACGCGCCGCGCTGTGGCGGCTGGGGATCGCGAGGCCCGCCCATCCGGTGGGCGCTCGCGCGGGGACGCTGCCCGAGCCCCCCGCCGAGGGCCCCGCCGCCGCGGCCCCCATCCAGCTGGCGCTGGAGCTCGAGGCCGGCGCCGGCGCCGGCGCTCCTGCGCTCCCGGCGCTCGGGGAGTGGGAGGCGATGCTGGCCGACTACACCAGCACCGGCGCCTCGCCGGCCCGCCACCCCCTGGGGCTGCTGCGCGAGCGCCTCGCCGCGGAGGGCCTCTGCTCGGTGGGCGATCTCGCCAATCGCCGCCACGGGAGCCCCGTCGAGATGGCGGGCCTGGTGATCGCGCGCCAGCGCCCCAGCACCGCCCGGGGAGTGACGTTCCTGCTGCTGGAGGACGAGCACGGCACCGTCAACGTGGTGGTGCCGCCGCCCCTGTATGGGGCGCGGCGGGGGCCGATCCGCACGGAGCCGCTGCTCCGTATCGCGGGGCGGCTCGAGCGCCACCCCCGCGGCGGGGGCGCGGTGAACGTGGTGGCGAGGGCGATCGAGCCGCTGGGGGTGGGCGAGCTGGCCGAGCTCCGCCACCTGCCCGAGCGGGAGCGCTCGGGGGAGGCCGGCGAGCAGGGGGACCCAGGGCGGGAGGGCGCGGGCGACTTCCGCGCGGTGGCGCCCCCGGTCATGAGCTTCGCGCGCGGGCGCCGCCGCTGAGGCCGACAGGGCCGAGCTCCGTCCGTTCCGTTTTTTGTTTTGAGGATTGGTTCCGCGCGGAACGAATCCTCTTTTTGAATCCCCCAACGGCCCCTCAGACAGGTGTGTTCGAGGAGCCGCAAAAGCAAAACCCCGCACCTCCTCTCCGAGGCCGCTAGCCGCGCGGCCGCTGCTCGCCTCCCGCCGCGGGCTCCTCGCCCTCGCCCGCGCGCCCACCGGCCAGCAGCTGCGCGACCTCCTCGTCGGACACCTGCGCGAAGTTCTCATACCAGAGGCCGATCGCCCACATCGGGTCGGGTTCGAGCAGGCAGACCACCTCGTCGGCCTCGCCGCGCACCGTGGCCACGGTGGTGGGCGCGCCCACGGGCACCGCCACCACCACGCGGCGCGCGCCCCGCTCCCGCGCCGCGCGCGCGGCGGCGACAGCGGTGCCGCCGGTGGCCAGCCCGTCGTCGACTATCACCGCGGTGCGTCCCTGGAGCGCGAGCGGCGCGCCCTCGCCGCGGTAGCGGCGCACGCGCTCCTGCACCTCGCGCGCGGCCGCGCGCACGCCGTCGTCGATCTCCTCGGGAGTCACCAGCAGCGCGCGCAGGACCTCCACGCCGAGCACGCGCACGCCGCCCTCGGCGATCGCGCCGAGGCCCAGCTCGGGATTGCCGGGCGCGCCGATCTTGCACACCACCAGCACATCGAGTGGGGCGCCCAGCTCGCGGGCCACCTCGTGGGCGACCGGCACGCCGCCACGCGCCAGCCCCAGCACCACGGGGCGCTCGGGCGCGAGATGGCCCAGCGCCCGGGCGAGCGCGGCCCCGGCGTGCCGCCGGTCGGCGAAGGACTCGATCTCGGAGGAGTGAGTGCTCGAGATGCCTCCTCAGCGTGGGGTTCCCCTGACCGACGCGCGCGCGACGCCGGGGGTCCAACGTCAGCATAGGCTGTCGCGATCGCGCGGCGCGGTCGCACCGATCGCGGTTGGGTAGGCTTGGCGCTGTGCGGTATCGCAGGCTGGGCTCCAGCGAGTTGGATGTGTCCGAGATCAGCCTCGGCTCGTGGCTGACCTACTCGGGCGGGATCGAGCGAGAGCGGGCCAAGGCGTGCGTGCGCGCGGCGTTCGACGCGGGCGTCAACTTCTTCGACACCGCCAACGCGTACGGGCGGGGCGCGGCGGAGACGCTCCTCGGCGAGGTGCTGGCCGACTACGAGCGCGACTCCTACGTGCTGGCCACCAAGCTGTACTTCCCCATGTCCGACGTCGACCGCGG
>WQXW01000093.1 GCA_009781575.1 Solirubrobacterales bacterium | reverse complement strand
GCGCGTGATGCTCTCGCGCTCCTGCTCATCGCCCGCCACCGCCACCGCGATCACCGTCTCACCCAGCGAGAGCGCGGCGGTGATCACCCGCTCGGTGAGCGCGCTCACGGTGGCCGCCGGCACGATCACCACGCTCTGGCGCCGGCGCGGAGGGGGTGGTGTGAGCCCGAGCTTCAGTTCCTCGCGCACGCGCTTGTAGTAGCTCTCGGTGTGCGAGAACAGGTACATCAGCACCGGTATCGTGAGCACCACCACCCAGGCGCCCTCCAAGAACTTGGTCCCCAGGAACACGATCACCGCGACCGCTGTCATAACCGCGCCCAGTCCGTTGAGCGTGGCGCGCACGCGCCAGCCCCGCGGGCGCTCGCGGCGCCAGTGGATCACCAGGCCCACCTGGGCGAGCGTGAAGCCCACGAACACGCCGATCGTGAACAGCGGGATCAGACGGGCCGTGGTGCTCCCGGTCGCGACCAGCAGCGCGCAGGCGGCGAGCGCCAGCGCGACGATGCCCACCCTGTACACCGGCCGCTCGGCGCGAATCGCGAAGAGGTGGGGGAGGCGGTTGTCGCGCGCCAGCAGGCTCATCAGCACCGGCAGGCCGCCGAAGCTCGTGTTGGCCGCCAGCCCCAGCACCAGCGCGACCGACAGGTTGATGACATAGAACGGCCAGCCCGTGCCGAACGCGCCCGCGCTCACCTGCGCGAGGATGGTGACGCCCCCGCGCGGGACCACGTGGTGGGCGTGGATCAGGACCGCCAGCCCAACGAGCATCACCGCCAGCAGCGCGCCGAGCGAGATCTCGGTGCGCTGCGCGGTGCGCACGCGCGGCTTGCGGAACGCGGGCGTGCCGTTGGAGATCGCCTCCACGCCGGTCACCGCCGAGCAGCCGGAGGCGAACGCCTTGAGGATCAGCACCAGCCCGAGCGCCTCCACCGGCCGGAACGGACCCTCGTTGGTTCCGATGTGCGCGACCGGATGGGGGTGAAACGCGCCCACGACGATCACCGCCAGCACGCTCACCACGAACAGCACCGTGGGCAGCATCAACAGGCGGGCCGACTCGGCGATGCCGAACATGTTCACCGCCGTCAGCACCACCAGGCCCACCAGCGAGACGATCAGGAGGTGGTGTGCGAGCGCCGGGAACACGCTGCCCAGGCTCGCGGCGCCGGCGGCCAGGCTGACCGCGACGGTCAGCACGTAGTCGACCACCACCGCGCTCGCCGCCAGCAGGCTCGGCCAGCGGCCGAGGTTGGGCTTGGACACCGCGTAGGCGCCGCCACCGTCGGGATACGCGCGGATCACCTGCGAGTAGGAGATCACCAGCAGCACCAGCATCGCGGTGATCACCAGCGTGAGCGGCAACGTGTAGCTCAGCGCGCCGGTGCCGGCCGCGATCAGCACCACCACCATCGCTTCGGGCCCGTAGGCCACGCTCGACAGCGCGTCGAGGCTGAGCGCCGCCAGGCCCCCCAGCACGCCCAGCTCGTGACCCTCGTCGGAGTGCTTGCCCGTGCGGTCCAGGCCGCGAGTTGAGCCGCGCCCCCGGGCGGAGCGGCGGTCCGCGCCGGCCGGCAAGCTCGTCCCGCTGAGTGGGTTTGGGCTCGAAGGGCTCACGCAGTCGGGTTCCCGTGCCGGGACGGTGCCGGCCGCCGCAAGGTATCAGCGGCATGCGCCGTCGCACACGCGCGCCGAGCGGGAGCGTGGGGCCCTCATTTTGCCTTCCGCTTGATCACGTTGATCAAAGTCGCTGTGCCCGCGTTCGGGGCCCGCGCGGGCGCCACGAGGGTGCGCATTTTGCGGGAATCCGCGCGCGCGCCGGCCACGAACACACCTGTCCGAGGAGCCGTTGGGGGATTCAAAAAGAGGATTCGTTCCGCGCGGAACCAATCCCCAAAACAAAACACGCAACGGACGGAGGAGCCCGACCGCCCGCCCGGCGGCCGCGCGGGCCGGCCGCTCTACCAGACCTGCTGGCAGCTGCAGTGAGGGCAGCGGACCGTCGTGGACACCAGCGCCCGAAAGACATAGCCGCACTCGCACGTGTAGCAGGCCTGATCCTCCGGCCCCCCCGCATTGCGCACGCGATGCACCTGGGTGTCGGGGTGCTCATGCGCGGCGCGGGGATGGGGATCCGCCACGACCTGGGGCTGCGGCGCCTCCTGCGGCCGGGGCGCGACGACCCGGGGCTGGGGCGCACCCCGGGGCTGGGGCGCGACCCTGGGCTGGGGAGCGACCCGGGGCTGGGGCGCGACCCTGGGCTGGGGAGCGACCCGGGGCTGGGGCGCGACCCTGGCATCCTGGCGCGGAAGCTCCCTCGGATCGCGCGTCTGCTCGGGCGCGCGCGTGCGGCGGCGCTCGAGGCCCGGGCGAAAGTGGCGCCGTTGGGCGAGCGGATGGGGGAGTCGCGGCTTCATCGGCTCTAGCGTTAGAAAGCGCCCCACACCTGAATGTTTCGCCCCCGCGCCATGTTTTCCTCGCATGCAGCGCCTCGCCCGCCCGGCGGGCGCCCCCGGCGGGCGCCGCGGCGGGCTCGGCGCACGGCTCGCAGCCGGGGCCGCGGCGCGGCGCGGAGTGGGATAATCGGGCTCGATGAGCCCCGGGCACAAGCGACAGGCGCGGCTGGTGGTGGCGCTGGGCGCCGCCGTGACGCTGGCGGGCGCGCTGATCTACACGAGCTTCAGCGCGGCCAGCCCCGCGCTGAGCCCGAGCCAGCTGCTGCGCCAGGCGCGGCCCGGCCAGCAGTACCAGCTGACCGGCACGGTCGTGCCGCACTCGGTCACGCGCACGGGCGAAGTGCTGCGCTTCGCGATCGCCGATCGCGCCGGCGGGGGCGGCGGGGGCGGCGGGGGCGGCGCGGTGAGCGTGACCTACAGCGGCATCGTGCCGGACCCCTTCCGCGAAGGGCGCGAGGTGATCGTGACGGTGCAGAAGCAGGGCAGCGCATTCGTGGGCGAACGCAACTCGCTCATCACCAAGTGCCCCTCGAAGTACACGGTGGCGCGTCCGAGCGCGGCGCCGAAGTACTAGAGACCACGCGTGGCCGCGCTCGGACGCACCTGCCTGTTGCTCGCGCTCGCGGTGTGCGTGTACGGGATCGGCGCGTCGCTGTACGGCGCGCGCACGGGGATGGCGCAGTGGAGCGACTCCGGCCGGCGCGCCGTCTACGCGCTGGCCGTGGTGCTGACGGTGGCGTTCGGCGTGCTGGAGGGAGCCTTTCTGGGCAACCGGTTCGCGTTCAACACGGTGTTCGACACCTCCAGCGCCACCACGCCGCTGTTCTACCGGGCGGCCGCGGTGTGGTCATCCCAGGAAGGCTCGCTGCTCTTGTGGGCGTGGCTGTTGTCGCTGTGGTCGAGCCTGGTGCTGTTCCTGACGCGGGGGCGCATGCGCGAGGTGGCGGCCTACGCGACCGCGATCCTGCTGGGCTTCGGCGGCTTTTTCGTGTCGCTGATGATCTTTTACGCCAACCCCTTCCAGACCACCAGCCCGGCGCCGGCGGAAGGGATGGGCCTGGATCCGCTGTTGCGCTTCCCCACGATGATGATCCACCCGCCGATGCTGTACTCGGGGTACACGCTGTGCACGATCCCGCTGGCGTTCGGCATGGGAGCGCTGCTGGCGCGGCGACTGGACGCGGAGTGGATCAGGGCGACGCGGCGCTTTGCGCTGGCGGCGTGGCTCTTTCTGGGGGTGGGGATCGTGCTGGGCGCGCGCTGGTCCTACTCGGAGCTCGGCTGGGGCGGCTACTGGGGCTGGGACGCGGTGGAGAACGCGTCGCTGATGCCGTGGCTGACCGCCACCGCGTTCCTGCACTCGCTGATGATCCAGGAGAAGCGGGGGATGTTGAAGGTGTGGAACACCTCGCTCGTGCTGGCCACCGGCACGCTGGCGATCATGGGCACCTTCCTCGTGCGCAGCGGCGTGCTGAGCTCGATCCACGCCTTCGGCGGCGCGACGCTGGGGGTGCCGTTCGTGGTGCTGATCGCGGTGCTGATCGCGGGATCGATCTACCTGGTGGTGTCGCGGCGGGAGATGTTGCGCAGCGAGAACCGCATCGATTCACTGCTCTCGCGCGAGTCGATGTTCCTGCTGAACAATCTCGTGCTGGTGGGTCTCTGTTTTGTGATCTTCTGGGGCACCTACTTCCCGCTGATCTCCGAGGCGTTCACCGGCCACGAGGCCTCGGTGGGCGCGCCGTGGTTCGATCGTTACACGGTGCCACTGGCGCTCGTGCTGGTGCTGCTCTCCGGGATCGGGCCGGCGATCGCGTGGCGCCGCGCCACGGCGGCGAACGCGGTGAGAAACTTCACATTCCCCGTGGCGGCGGCGTTGGCGACGCTGGTGGTGCTGCTGGGCGCGGGCGTGGAGCGCAAGGCGCTGGCGATCGCGATGTTCTGCTGTGCGGCGTTCGCGATCGCGTCGGTGGCCCAGGAGTTGTGGCGGGGCACGCGCGCGCGTGGCAGCATCGCGCGTGAAGCGCCCCCGCTGGCGCTGGTGGCGCTGATCCGCCGCAACCGCCGCCGCTACGGCGGCTACGTGGTGCACGTGGGCATGGCCGCGCTGTTCATCGGCGTGGCCGCGTCGTCCTCCTTCCAGCACCAGAGCGAGCTGAACCTCTCGCCGGGCCACTCCACGCGGGTGGGCGCCTACCGGGTGGCGTACGTGCGGCCCACCGCCACCGTGACCCCCGCGTACGACAGCGCGCACACCGGCGCCACGCTCACGCTCGGCGCGGTGCTGCGCGTCAGCAGGGGCGGCAGATACGTCGCCACACTGCGCCCCAGCGAGGGCTTCTACGACTCCGGCGAACCCAGCCAGGGCTCGGTGGGCCACCTGATCGGCGGCCAGCCGGTGAGCCACGTGAGCATCGACGGCGGGCTCACGCGCGACGTGTGGAGCGCGATCGCGCCCGACATCTCCACCCCACACCTGCAGCACGTGATCGAAGTGGGCAACCGCACGATCCCGTTCGTGCGACCCGACGAGGGCATGATCGCGGTGGCGGTGATGGCGCGCGAATACATGCGCAACCCGCCCCCCGCGCAGTTCCACTTCGAGGTGTCGCCTCTGGTGATGTGGATCTGGATCGGCGGCGCGATCGTGTTCGGCGGCGGGCTGATCGCGCTGTGGCCGGCACCCGCCACCGTGCGCCGTCGCGCCCGCGCGCTCGCCCGCGCGCGCACCGCGCACGGGCTGGCGCGTGCATGAGCGGCGTCGCGGTCGCGCTCGCCACGATCCTGCTGCTGGCGGTCGTGATCCTGATGGTCAGCGGTCCCCTGCGCCGCGCGCGCCGGCCGCCGGGCGGGGAGCCGCAGCCGCGCCTGGCAGAGCTCCAGGCCGCGCGCGAGGCCAAGTACCGCGAGATCCGCGACGCGGAGCTCGACTTCCGCACCGGCAAGCTCTCGCAGGAGGACTACGACGCGATCGACCACGCGCTGCGCGCGGAGGCGATCGCGATCCTCGACGAGATCGAGCGCCTGCCTGTGAGCGACTGAGCAAGCGCGAGCGCGCGAGCGCCCACGCGCGACGCGGGCGCTGCGGGCGACGCGGGCGCTGCGGGCGCGACCGCCGCCGGCGGGCGACCCGGCCTCAGCGCCGCGGGCAGGCGATTGCGGTCTTCGAGGTCACCGTGACCCCGTCGGAGAAGCTGAACAGCGTCTCCGCGGGCCAGCCGCTCCTGGGGCACTTCTTGGGGGTGATGATGCCCTTCACGTGCACGAGCCGCCTGTGGCCTTTGACCCTCTTTGGGTACTTGGCTTTGGTGTCGCCGATCGTGATGAACGCGTCCTTGACCGAGGCGTCGGTGGCGCCGGGCAGCGTGGGGATCAGGGGCACGTCGAACGCGAAGCCCAACCCGTAGGGTTTGGGGCCGGTCACCACGGTTGCTTTGAGCACCAGTTCGACCACCACGGGGCTGCGCGCCATCACGTACATCAGGAGTGTGGGTTTGCCGCCTTCGTTGGGCCCGCGGAAGATCGACAGTTCAAAGGGCTCTTCGATGATCGAGCCCGCCAGTTCGAAGATCCCGGTGCCGCCGCCGAAGCCGCCGATCGAGCTCTTCGGGCAGCCCGTCTGGGGCCCGTTTTTTTCAAGGGTGGCCTGGTTGCAGATCCCCACGCCGGTGAGGTCCAGTTTGATCCCCGCCGGTCCGTAGATCGCCACGTGCGTGAGCGGGTTGGGCACCTTGCCGGTGGTGTTGGTGAAGGAGCCGCTGCCGTGCACATTGGTGGGCGTGTTGAGCCGGTCGGGCGAGAAGCTGGCTTTGATGGTGACGGTCTCGGCGGCCTGCGCGCCGGCGGCGCCGATGAGCGACGCGCAGGCGACTGCGGCTGCGACGGTTCTGATCCGACTGGCTGTGCACATGATCCTCATCCCCACCTCGTGTTGGATTCCTGTAAATAAGAACCCAGGTGGGCAGGCAGAGGAGCGGTCGCGCGCGCAGACGCTCACGCCGAGGGGCGCTCAGGCCCAGGGACGCTTGAGCAGCACGATCGTGTTCAACACGAACAGGATCGCGAAGAAGATGGTCCAGCGGTTGAGGTTGCGCTCGACCAGCGAGCCGCCCCCCAGCGGGCCGGTGCCGCTGCCGACGCCGAACGCGCCGGAGAGGCCGGAGTCCTTGCCCGAGTGCATCAGCACAAGGAAGATGAGGACCACCGCGATGATGATCTGCAGGACCGAGAGGATCGTTTCCATCGCACCGAGCGTAGCGGGTTGGCGCGCCTAGTACAGCGTCCGGTAGTTTCGTTGCACGCCCAGGTATCTCCTGCAAGCCTCGCGAATCCGGGCTCGACCGTGT
>WQXW01000092.1 GCA_009781575.1 Solirubrobacterales bacterium | reverse complement strand
TGGCGAGCGCGCGCATGTGCGACGGCACGTCCGCCCACGCCGCGTCGAGCAGCTCCTCCACCGAGCGCGCGCCGCCGGCGAGCGCGTCGAGCAGCAACCGCTCGCGATGGAGGCGATGGGCGATGTAGTCGTCGAGCTTGGCCGCGGGCTCCCAGATCGGCGGGCCGTGCCCTGGCAGGAGCGCCACGAGTGTCAGCGCGCGCAGCCGCGCCAGCCCCTCCAGGTAGCCCGACAGCGCGCCGGGCTCGGGTGTGAGAAACACGTACCCCTCGCCCAGCACCGCGTCGCCGGTGAAACAGAGCTCGCCGGCCACGAACGCGAGGTGGTCGGCGGAGTGCCCCGGAGTCGCCACCACGCGCAGGGGCCCGAACGAGGCGCCGTCGGCCACGACCTCCCCGGCCCCGGCCCCGGCGCCGGCCCCGACCGCGGCGCCGGCCCCGACCCCGACCCCGGCGCCCCGCGCGGCGGCAACCGGCGCGGGCAGCCGCGCGCGCAGCGGCGCCACCGCGCCCGCGTGATCGCCGTGATCGTGCGTGAGCGCGATCCCGCCGAGGCCGCCCCGCCCCAAGAGCAGCTCGACCAACGTGGCCACGTGCGCCTCGTCGGCCGGGCCCGGATCCACCACGTAGGCGGGATCGCGTCCGATCACCCAGGTGTTGGTGCCCGACAGCGTCATCGGCCCGGCGTTGGGCGCGCGCAATCTCACCACCTCATGCGCCGCGAGGCGCTCCTGGTCGTTCACCGAGTCCACTGGTCCGCCGGCCATCGAGAGCGACGTTACATCCGCCGGCCGGCCGGCGGGGGTGGTGGTGGGTGTCGGGCGTGAGGCGGGTGCGGCGGACGGCGCGGAGGGGGTGACCCGCCGAGCGTCGCGTGCACGTGGGGCAGCGCGCGCGCGAGCGCGTCGGCCTCCGGTGGGGGCAGCTCTGCGAGCAGGGCGCTCACGCGCGCCGACAGCAGCGCCCGCGCGGAGGAGACAGCGCGCCGCCCCTGGCGTGAGAGAGTCAGCTGCTGGCGGCGGCGATCCTCGGAGAGCTCGCGCCGCTCGAGCAGGCCCGCGGCCGTGAGGCCGGCGAGCAGCTGCGAGACGGCGGGCCCCGACACGCCGGCGCGCCGCGCCAGCTCTGAGCCCGACACGCGCTCGCCGGCGATCGCGAGCAACGCCTCAAACTGCGCGAGCGTCAGCGAGGGCTCATGCGCGGCCAGCAGCCGCTCCATCCAGCGGCTGACAAGCGGCGCCACCGCGACCAGCGCCTCGGCGGCGGCGGTCGCGCCCGGGCGGCCGGGTGCCTGGCGGCGGGGCGGCTCGCGACGGGGCGGCATTAGATAAGTAGACTTAACATCTAAGCATGCTTACCTTCTGCTGGATTCTCCCACCGCGCCCGGCGGGCCGCAGCGCGCGCCGTGCGCAGGCGCTCCCAGTGGGGCGCCCATGACAGGCGTGATCGAGCAGCTCGGCCTGTTCGGCGTCTTCCTGCTGATGGTCCCCGAGAGCGCATGCATCCCGATACCGAGCGAGGTGACGCTCCTGTTCTCGGGATTCGCCGTGCACCAGGGGTGGATGAGCCTCCCGTTGGCCGTGCTGGCCGCAACCGCGGGCAACCTCGCGGGATCGCTGCTCGCCTATGCGCTGGGCGCGAGTGGACTGCTGGAACGGATACCGGGAACCGGGGCACCGCTGCGCGCGGCGCGGCGGATGCTGGAGCGCCACGGCACGCGCGCGGTGTTCACCGCGCGGCTGCTGCCGCTGGTGCGCACCTTCGTTTCGCTGCCCGCCGGCACGCGGCGCGTGCCCCTGATCCCATTCCTCGCGCTCACCGCGGCCGGCTGCGCGCTGTGGGCCACCGCCTTCGTGCTGGCCGGCCTGCTGGCGGGCGCCGCCTGGACCACCGTCAGCTCGGTGCTTGCCCGCGCATTGCTGGCGCTCGGCCTGGCGGCGATCGTCTTTTCGATCGCGCGCGCACGCGGCAGCTGAGGGTCGCGTGAGCGGTCTCTTTGATGACAGCGGCAAGCAAAAACGAAATCCCCGCGCTCCGCCTCGGCGCCCGCCCGCGCCCCCCAACAAGCGGTCAGCCCTCCCAGAACCCCTCGCGCAGGATCTCCCCGTCACCGGCGTGCCGTGGACCAAAGGCCAGCAGCTCGAGCCCCTCGGGGCCGGCTTCGAAGGCCCGCGCCAGGTGGGGAGCCACGCGGATTGCGTCGAGCGCGCCGACCTCGCGCACCTGATCTCCCAGCTTGACCCGCCCGCCGCCGGTGAGCACCACGTAGATCTCCTCCGCCTGGTGGTGGCGATGGGCGAACGCCTGACGCTTGCCGGGGCGCACCAGATGGAGGGCGAGCCCGATCGTTGCGGAGTGCAGGTCCTCGCGAGGGAAGCGCGCCTCCTGGACCTCGGAGTAGCCGAAGCGAGGCGCCACATCGTCGACCTCGCGCAGGTTCTTGATCGTGTAGCCCGCGCCGCCGCTGCCGGAATCATCCGCCACCATCAGTGCCCGATCGTAGGGGATCATCGACGCGCTCGCCCATGTGAACACGGTGTGAGTCCACACGGCGCTCGCCCGGCGCCCACGCGGTCGCGTCGGTGGCCCAGAAACGCTCGACATCGGCGCCGCCGGTGGTATGTTCGCCTATGCGCGCCAACCGGCGCGCGATGTTTGAGCATTTCCTCAATTTCCCTTCCTCGAGAGGAGACGCGTGATGCCTGAGTACGCACCCGGGACCCCTTCCTGGGTCGAACTGTCCTCGCCCGACACCGACGCCTCGGCCCGCTTCTACGGCGAGCTGATGAAATGGGATGCGGCCGATCCCGGGCCGCCGGAGAGCGGCGGATATCGCATGTTCCAGCAGGCGGGCCACAACGTGGCGGGCCTGATGGGCCATATGCAGGAGGGCCAGCCCACCGCGTGGGCGACCTACATCAGCGTGGCCGACGCCGACGCGACCGCCGAGAAGGTGAAGACCGCGGGCGGCAGCGTGATGATCGAGCCGATGGACGTGCTGGACATCGGCCGCATGGCCATGTTCGCCGATCCCACCGGCGCGGTGTTCGGCGTGTGGCAGCCGAAGAGCTTCGCCGGCGCCGATCTCGTCAACGAGCCCGGTGCGCTGTGCTGGAACGAAGTGCTGACCCGCAACACCGACGCCGACAAGGCGTTCTACCCGGCCATCTTCGGCTGGGCCGCCGGCCACCCGTCGTTTGAGGGCGCGCCCGAGAGCTACACCGTCTGGGAGCTCGACGGGAAGGGAATCGGCGGCATGATGCAGATGAGCGACGAGCACTTCCCGGCCGAGGTCCCGGCGCACTGGGAAGTGTGCTTCGCGGTCGCCGATTGCGATGCCACCGTCGCCAGGGCCCGTGAGCTCGGCGCGACGGTCACGGCGGAGCCGATGGACATGCCGTTCGGGCGGTTCGCCGGCCTGATCGACCCCCAGGGCGCGTCGTTCACCATCATGCAGGCGCCCCAGTCGAACGGACAGTCGCAGGCGGCACAGGCAGACGGACACGCCCAGGCCTGACTGCGAGCCCAGGACCAACGGCAAGCCCAGGACCAACGGCAAGCACAGGACCAACGGCGAGCACAGGCCCAACCGCGAGCACAGGCCCAACCGCGAGCGGAGGCCCAACCGCGAGAGGAGGACCAACCGCGAGCATTGGACCAACAGCAAGAGCAGGCCTGACCGCGAGAGGAGTGGAGCTGCGCACGAGCGCTCACAGTTCGGCGAGCCGCCGCTCCAGAAAGCGCCGCTCGGGCTCGGAGTGCGCGAGCTCGGCGGCGCGGCGGTAGGCCGTGGCGGCCTCCTCGGTGCGCCCCAGGCGGCGCAGCAGCTCGGCGCGGGTGGAGTGGAGGTACCGGTAGTTGTCCAGGGCCAGGCGGTCGACGAGCTCCAGCGCGGGGAGCGGGCCGCGGCTTTCGGCAACCGCCACCGCGCGGTTGAGCTCGATCACCGGCGAGCCGGTCACCTCGACGAGTTGGGCGTACAGCGCCGCGATCTGGGCCCAGTCGATCGGCTCGTCCATCTGCAGCGACGCGATCGCGGCCTGGAGCACATACGGGCCGCGCCCGTGTAACGCGATCGCGCGGTCGAGCGCCGCGCGTCCGGCGGCCGTCTCCGAGGAATCCCAGCGCGAGCGGTCCTGCTCGGATGCCAGCACCAGCTCTCCACAGTCGAACCGCGCGTGGCGGCGCGCGTGCTGAAGGGTCATCAGCGCCAGCAGGCCGTGCACCTCGGGCTCGTCCGGCATGAGCGAGGCGAGCACGCTGCCGAGATGAATCGCCTCGGTCGCGATGTCGGTCCGGCCGCCACCGTAGCCCTCGTTGTAGATCAGGTAGATCACCGCCAGCACCGCCTGCAGGCGATCGGGGAGCAGATGGTCTTCGGGCACCGCGAACGGGATGCCGGCGGACTTGATCTTGCCCTTGGCGCGGGAGAGCCGTCGCTTCATCGTCTCCTCCGACACGAGGAACGCGCGCGCGATCTCCCCGGTCTGCAGGCCGCCGAGCGCGCGCAACGTGAGCGCCACCTGCGCGTCGAGGCCGAGCGCGGGATGACAGCACGCGAACACCAGCTCGAGCCGTTCGTCGTCGATCGCCGCGTCGTCCTGGAATCCTTCCCCCATCGCCTCGCCTTCCTGAATCGCTTCCGGCACCTCGAGCAGGAGGGTCTTGCGCGCGAGCGTGCGCTCACGGCGGAGCCGGTCGATCGCGCGGTGGCGCGCGGTCGTGACCAGCCACCCTCCCGGGTTCGGTGGGATGCCCTCGCGGGTCCAGCGCTCGGCGGCGACCGCGAACGCCTCCTGAGCGGCCTCCTCGGCGAGATCGAAATCGCCGAGGAAGCCGACCAGGTGAGCGAGGATGCGTCCCCACTCCTCGCGGAACAGCCGCTCGATGGTGTCTATCGCTCCACCACCGGTCGCACCTCCACCGAGCCCCCCATGCGCGCGGCGGGTATCTTGGCGGCGATTCCGATCGCCTCATCGAGGTCGCCGGCGTCGAACAGGTAGTAGCCGCCGAAGAACTCCTTCGTGTCCGCGAACGGGCCGTCGGTGGTGAGCGTCCTGCCATCCTGCACCCGCACCGTGGTGGCGGTCTCCACGGGATGCAACTGTCCGCTGCCCACACAGCGCGAGTCCTCTGTGAGCGCCATGTACTCGCCCGACACGGCGTCGCGCTGCTCCTGGCCCAGCGCCTCGTAGCTGCCGGGGGTGGTGTAGATCAACATCGCGTACCTCATCTCGACCTCCTGGGGGCGTTTTTCATTGGGTGCGGCTCTCCTGGAGGGACGACGATTCCGCTTGCCGGGGCGGTGTTCTCCGGATTCCCGCCCAATGCGCCGGCGGCCGCTCCAGCGGTGCCGGTCGAGCTCGGGCTCCGGCCGTTGCGTGTTTTGTTTTGCGGATTGGTTCCGCGCGGAATGAATCCTCTTTTTGAATCCCCCAACGGGTCCTCAGACAGATGTGTTCGAGGCCCCGCGTCGAGGCCTCGCGTCGGTGACCCGCGTCCAGAACCGTCGTCCCTCCAGGAGAGCCACACCATTTTCATTGTGGTCCAACCACGAACGGGCGAGCCGCCAGGGGACATCGAGCCAGTGCGGGCGCACCGGGAGGCAAGTAGCGGCGCTCCGCGGGGCCCGATCATCGCCGGAGCGCGCCGTCCGCGCGCGATGTGGCCTCGAGCGCGTCGCGCACGGCGGGGTGCACGATCTGGCCGCGCCGCACGTTCACACCGAGCGCCAACGCCGGGCTGCGGGCAATCGCCCCCTCGACGCCGCCCGCCAGCTCGATCACATACGGCAGCGTGGCGTTGGTCAGCGCGTATGTGGATGTGATGGGCACCGCGCCGGGCATGTTGGTGACACAGTAATGCGTGATCCCGTCCACCTCGAAGGTGGGATCGGAGTGGGTGGTGGGGCGCGATGTCTCAAAGCAGCCGCCCTGATCGATCGACACGTCCACCAGCACGGCGTGGCGCTTCATCAACGCCAGCTGGCGGCGCACGATGATCCGCGGCGCGCGCGCGCCGTGCACGAGCACCGCGCCGATCACCAGGTCGGCGGACGGCAGCATCTCTTCGATCGCCAGCGTGGAGGAGTGAACGGTGGAGGCGCGCCCCCCGAACGCCACTTCCAGCTCGCGCAGGCGGTCGATCGAGCGATCGAACACGAACACATCGGCCTGCATGCCGATCGCGATGAACGCGGCGTTCATGCCCACCACGCCGCCACCGATCACCAGCGCCGTGGCGGCCGCCACCCCGGGCACCCCACCGAGCAGGATGCCACGCCCGCCCATCGGCTTCTCCAACATGAACGCGCCGGCCTGCGTGGCCAGCTTGCCGGCCACCTCGCTCATGGGCGCCAGCAGGGGCAGGCGGCCGTCGGCGTCCTCCACCGTCTCGTAGGCGACACACGTGGCGCCCGACGCACACAGCGCCCGCGCCAGCGCGGGCTCGGCGGCGAGGTGCAAATAGGTGAACAGGGTGTGATCCTCGCGCAGCAGCCCCACCTCGGCCGGCTGGGGCTCCTTCACCTTGAGAATCAACCGCGCGCGCTCGAACACCGCGCGCGCGTCAGGCACGATCGTGGCGCCCTGCGCTTGGAACTGCGCGTCGGAGATCGCGCTGCCCACCCCCGCGCCGGCCTGGATCACGAGGTCGTGCCCACGCGCGGTGAGCTCGCGCACGCCCGCCGGCGTGATCGCCACCCGATACTCGTCGGGCTTGATCTCGGTGGGCACGCCGATCCTCATCGCGTGCGCTCCACGCCGCGAGCGGGCGGCAACGCGCCGCGCAAGTCCGGCGGCCCGCCGCGCAGCAAAGCCGCCGACGCGCCCCGCAAAGCCGCCGACGCGCCCCGCA
>WQXW01000091.1 GCA_009781575.1 Solirubrobacterales bacterium | reverse complement strand
GCGGCGGCGTGCCATCTGAGCTGGTATGAGGCCGACGCGCTGGCGCGCGCGCACGGCGGGTCGCTGCCGAGCGAGGCCCAGTGGGAGCACGCGGCGCGCGCCGGCGCGCTCGAGGCCGTGGGCCGCGTGTGGGAGTGGACCGCCGGCTGGTTCGGAGGCTACCCCGGCTTCCGCGCGCACCCCTACCGCGAGTACTCGGAGGTGTTCTTCGGCGAGCGCTACCGCGTGCTGCGCGGCGGCTCGTGGGCGACCCACCCCCGCGTGGCGCAACCCACCTTCCGCAACTGGGACCTGCCCGAGCGCCGCCAGATCTTCGCGGGCGCGCGCCTGGTGAGGGAGGTCCGATGAAGCCACTGGCCGAGCAGGCGCCGGCCATCCACGACGGCGCGCCGGCGGGCGAGGGCGCGCGCGTGGACTCCCACCTCGCGGAGGGCGAGACGCGCACGCTGGCCCAGGACGCGCTGGTGGGCCTGACGCGCCCGCAGAAGGAGCTGCCGCCGAAGCACTTCTACGACGCGCGGGGCGCGGCGCTGTTCGATCGCATCTGCGAGCTGCCGGAGTACTACCCGACGCGCACCGAGCGCTCGATCCTCGAAGAGCGCGCGGCGGAGCTGGCGCGGCTCACCGGCGCGGTGGAGCTGGTGGAGCTGGGCTCGGGCACCGCGTCCAAGACGCGTGTGCTGCTGGACGCGCTGCACCACGCGGGCACGTTACGCCGGTACGTGCCGGTGGACGTGACCGAGGCACTCGTGCACGAGTGCGCGCGCGAGCTGCCGCGCGAGTACTCGGGGCTGCGCGTGCACGGCGTGGTGGGCGACTTCGAGCGCCACCTCGACCGCATCCCCCCGCCGGAGGGCCGGCGGCTGGTGGTGTTCCTGGGCGGCACGATCGGCAACTTCGCGCCCTCCGCGCGCCGGCGCCTGTTGGCGCGCCTGACGCGGCTGCTGTCGCCGGGCGACTGGCTCTTGATCGGCGCGGACCTCGTGAAGGACCCGCACGTGCTGGAGCACGCCTACAACGACAGCGAGGGCGTGACCGCGGAGTTCAACCGCAACCTGCTGCACGTGCTGAACCGCGAGCTGGCGGCCGACTTCCGCCCGGCCGATTTCGAGCACGTGGCCTTCTTCGACCGCCGGCGCGAGTGGATCGAGATGCGCCTGCGCGCGCGCCGCGCGCACACGGTCAACGTGGGCGCGCTCGGAATGCGCGTGCGCTTCGCGCTGGGCGAGGAGATCCGCACCGAGATAAGCGCCAAGTTCACGCGCACCCGCCTGGAGCGCGAGCTGGCCGCCGCCGCGCTGCGCCCCGCCCGCTGGCTGAGCGACGCGCGCGAGCTCTTCGCGCTCACCCTCTCACAGCCCGCCTGAGCCCGCCACGCGAGGCCCCGCCGTGCAAGGCCCCGCCGCGCGAGGAGCCCCCGCCGCGCGAGGAGCCCCCGCCGCGCGAGGGCCCGCGCCGCGCGAGGCGCGCTCAGCTCAGCCGCTCGACCAGCATGGCCATGCCCATCCCGCCGGCGACGCACATCGACTCGATGCCGTAGGTGGCGTCGAGCGTTTGCATGTCGTTGATCAGCGTGGTCATTATGCGCGCGCCGGTCATGCCGAAGGGATGGCCCAGCGCGATCGCGCCGCCGAACGGGTTGAGCTTCTCCTCGTCGATGTGAAGCTCCGCCTTGCAGGGCACGATCTGGGCGGCGAACGCCTCGTTGATCTCGACCACGTCGATGTCGTCCATGGTCATTTTGGTGCGCTCGAGGAGGGCCTGGATCGCGGGGATCGGCCCCAGGCCCATGATCTCCGGGCGGATCGCGGCGACGGTGGAGGCGAGGATGCGGACCTTGGGGGTCATCCCGAGCTGGCGCGCGCGCTCCTCGGACATGACCAGCAGCGCGGCGGCGCCGTCGTTGAGCGGGCACGAGTTGCCGGCGGTGACCGAGCCGTCGGGCTTGAACACCGGCTGGAGCGCGGCGAGCTTCTCCATCGTGGTGCCCGGGCGCGGCCCGTCGTCCTTGGAGACCACGGTCTCAGGCAGCTCGACCTCGTTGCCCTCCTTGTCGGTCTCGGTGTGGGCGGGCACGGTGACCGGCACGATCTCGGCGTCGAAATGGCCCGACTCCTGCGCGGCGACCGCCCGCGTCTGGGACACCAGCGCCCATTCGTCCTGGGACTCGCGCGAGACCTTGCACCGGTCGGCGACGTTCTCGGCGGTCATGCCCATCGGGATGTAGACGTTGTAGAGCGAGCCCTCCGAGCCGTCGACCCTTGGGTTGAACTCGAACTGACCGCCGCGCCCGGCGCGCGAGACAGCCTCCACGCCGGCGGCGATGTAGGTGTCGCCCTCGCCGGCCTCGATCGCGTGCAGCGCCATCCGGGTGGTCTGCAGCGAGGAGGCGCAGAAGCGGTTGACGGTGCAGGCGGGCACGTGGTGGTCGATGCCGGCCAGCAGCGAGGCGATCCGCCCGACGTTGTAGCCCTGCTCGCCCTCGCCGTACCCGCAGCCCATCATCACATCGCCGATCGTGCTGGGGTCGAGCTGTGGGTTGCGCTCGATCAGCGCCCTCAGGGGGATCGCGGCGAGCTCGTCGGCGCGCACCGACTTCAGCGAGCCCTTGGCCGCTCGTCCGATCGGGGTTCTCACGGCATCGACGATCACTGCTTGCGCCATCTGGGGCTCTTCTCCTTGGTCGAGGGGTTCGCGCGGCCCGCGGGCCGCGCTTGTGGGGGCGGCAGAATCCTAGAGATCCCACCCGGCAGCGGCGCGGCAGCGGCTCGCCGAGGGTGTTGGGTTCTTCATTTCGCGTGCCACTGCTCGCAAAATGGCCCCGGATTTGCGCCCAATGCGCCGGCGCCCGCGGCGGCGGCGCCAGTCGAGCTCCGTCTGTTGCGTTCTTTGTTTTGAGGATTGGTTCCGCGCGGAACGAATCCTCAAAACAAATCCCCCAACGACGCCTCGGACAGGTGTGTTCGAGGCGTCGCCCGATTCCCGCAAAATGCGCATTTTCATGGCACCCCCGCGCGCGCCCCGCGGCGCGGGTACGGGGACTTTGATCAGCTTGATCACGCGGTCGGTCGTTGAGCAGCGTCCGTTTCGTGTTGTGTTTCAAAGATTGATTCCGCGCGGAACGAATCCTTTTTTTGAAGCCCCCAACGGCGCCTCCGACAGGTGTGTTCGGCCCGTGTCGATTTGACGATTTCGCGGCCGAGAATCGCCGGGGCGCCGGCCAGGAGTGCGGCTGAGCAAGCCGGGCAAGGACGCAGGGAGCGTGGCGTGCTTCGCACGCGAGCGACCGAGGACGCCGCCCGGCGCCGCTCAGACGCGCTCCTGGCGCTCAGCCGTGCTCCTGGCTAGAGATCGAGGCGGCTGACGCCGAGCTCGTCGAAGCCGACGTGGTGAGCCAGCTCGTGGCGCACGGTGCGCGTGACCTGCGCGCGCAGCAGGTCGGGGTCGTGGCCGAAGTCGCGGCGCAGGGTGTCCCTGAAGATCACGATCCTGTCGTGGGTGTCGTCGCGGCGTGTGGCGCCGCCCTGGTAGAGGCCGTAGGCGTGGCGCTGGCGCCCGGAGTCGGAGATCACGACCGCGACGTGGCGGAGCGCGTTGCGGAGCAGGTCGGGCAGCTCATCCAGCGCGTCGCGCACCAGCTCTTCGAAGTCCGCGTCGTTGTGGGGATCGAGCTCCATGAAGTGCGCTTCGTCGGGGTCGACGACCAGGGCCTCGCGCGCGAGCTCCTCGGAGTGGCGCACCAGCCGCTCGAACTCCTGCTCGGACTCCGGTTCGCGCCACGCGCCCATGCGCACCGCCGCCATCGCGGCGAGGCCCAGCAGCAGCGCGATCGCAAGCAGGCCGATCAGGACCTCCTCGACCGCGCGCACGGCGCCCATCGTGGAGAAGCCCTGCCCGACCACGACCACCACGAGGCCCAGCGCGAGGGCGACGAGCGCCGCGAACGCCACCCGCCGCGCTCGGAGCGCCGACTGCGAGGGGCGCGGGCGGCGCATTGGCGGGCCTCACCTGAACGAGCGGGCGATCACGAGCCGTTGGATCTCGTTCGTCCCCTCGTAGATCTGGGTGATCTTGGCGTCTCGCATCATGCGCTCGACTGGATACTCCTTCACATAACCGTACCCCCCCAGGACCTGCACCGCCTCGATCGTGACCGCCATCGCGGTGTCGGAGCAGAAGACCTTGGCCATCGAGGAGTATCGCGAGAGCTCGGGGTCGCGCCGGTCGGCGAGCGCGCACGCCTTGTAGAGCAGCTCCCGCGCCGCGGCGGTGCGCATCTGCATGTCGGCCAGCTTGAACTGGATCGCCTGGAAGTCGATGATGGGCCGCCCGAACTGGACCCGCTCGCGCGCGTATTGGATCGCGTAGTCGGTGGCGCCCTGCGCGATGCCCACCGCCTGCGCGGCGGCGCCGAGGCGCGTGCGCTCGAGCGTGGCCAGCGCGACCGCCAGCCCACGCCCGACCTCGCCGATCACGTTGCCCGACGGCACGCGCACCTCCTCGAAGATGGGCTGGCCGGTGGGCGAGGCCCTGATCCCGAGCTTGTGCTCGAGCTTTCCCACCGAGAAGCCCGGGCGGTCGGCCTCCACGACGAAGGCGGTGATGCGGCGCTGCTCGGGGTCGGTGACGGCGAAGCAGATGTAGAAGTCGGCCACGCCGAGGTTGGTGATCCAGTTCTTGGTGCCGTTGATCACCCACTCCTCGCCGTCGCGCACGGCGGTGGTGGTCATGCCGGCGGGATCCGATCCGGCTTCCGGCTCCGAGAGCGCGAACGCCGGTGAGCGCTCGCCGCTGGCGCAGCCCGGCAGCAGGCGCTCCTTGAGCTCCTCCGAGCCGAACAGCTGGATCGGAAGCGTGCCGAGCTCCTGGACCATCAGGATCAGCGCGACCGAGGCGTCGACCTTGGCGAGCTGCTCGATCGCCATGTTGAGCATCAGCGTGCCGGTGCCGGTGCCGCCGTACTGGGTGGGGAACGGGAGGCCGAGGATGTCCTGCTCGGCCAGCAGCCGCCGGATGTCCCACGGGTATTCGGCCTTCTCGTCGATCTCCGCCGAGCGCGGCGCGATGCGCTCGCGCGCGATCCGGGCGATCGTGTCGCACATGTCGAGGTGCTCCTGGGGGATCGTGTAGACGTCGCTCAGGATCGCCGGCATCGTGGCAGTGATCCTAGTGCGGCCCGGCGGCGGCCACCGATCAGGGTGCGAGAGTGCCGCCCGCGGTTCGCGCACCTGCCGGTCGGGTACGCTCAGTGGCATGCCCGGCACCGGCACCTCGCTGCTGCTGATCGCGGTGGGCGCGATCCTGCGGTACGCAGTGACCGCCAGCCCCTCGGGCTTCTCGCTCCCCACGATCGGCCTGATCCTGATGATCGTGGGCATCGTGGGCCTGGTGCTCTCGCTGCTCTACCTGTACGCGTACGCGCCGCGCCGCCCCGACCACACGAGGGGGCCGCGGGACCAGCCGCCCTACCCGCCGGCGCGCTGATCCCGCCGCACTCGACGACCGATGGCCACAGCTCGATCTCCGGGCGGGCGTCCGCTCCGGCGGTGCCGGTCGAGCAGCGCCCGTTGCGTGTTTTGTTTTTAGGATTGGTTCCGCGCGGAACGAATCCTCTTTTCAAATCCCCCAACGGCGCCTGGTCGCGTTAGCCTCGTCTCATGAGCGCAACCGCGCCACGCCCCGCCGCGGAGGGCGAGATCGAGCTGGAGCCCGAGGCGCTCGCTGGGTGGCTCGCCGAGGAGCGTCCGGTGCAGCTCGTGGACGTGCGCGAGCCCCACGAGCGCGAGGCGGGTCACATCGAGGGCTCGCGCCACGTGCCGCTCGCGGAGCTGCCCGCCCAGGCCTCCTCGCTCGAGCGCGGGCGGCCGGTGGTCTTCTACTGCCGCGTGGGCGAGCGCTCGGCGATGGCCGCGCAGGCGTTGCGCACGGCCGGCTTCGAGGCGTATTCGATGCGGGGCGGCCTGGTGCGCTGGCACGCGGAAGAGCGCCCGCTGGCGCCCGACGGCGGGTACGTCGCGGATCACTGACACCGACGCGCCGCCCACGGCCCGCCGGCCCGCGCACCGGCGCGCCGCTCAGTTCATCAGCTCTTTGACCTCCTGCTGGTGGAAGAGCCCCAGCTTGGTCTTCTCCGGATGGAACCCGATCGCGGCGCGCATCGTGGAGGTCACCGGCATCCAGGCGAGGATCAGGTAGGCGCCCAGCGCCACCGTGGCGATGCGCAGCCGGCGCGAGCGCGAGAGAGCGGCCAGCGGGAGCACCCACAGCACGTACCACGGCAGGACCCAGCTGAGTGTGACCACCAGCGCGATGGTGGCCCAGCCGCCGGCGGTGATCGGATCGCCGCTGCGCCACGCGCTGACACAGCAGGCCGCGATCAGGATGACCAGCGTGGCGGTGAGCAGCACGTGGAGCGCTGTGGTCTCCCCGCCCAGCGTGAACGCCAGCCCGATCAGGTTGGGCACGCTCATGGTGGTCACGAGGCTTCCCTGCGTGCCGAGATCGGGCAGGTGCGGCCCGAACGCCAGATAGCTGGCCACTGCCAGCGCCACGCCGGCCACCACGAGGCCGGCCGAAAACCAGGCCAGCCGGCGGGGCGAGCGCAACAGCGCGGCGAGCAGCACCGGCAGCAGGATCGCCGCCGACGCCTTGATCGCCACCGCCGCGGCCAGCGCGGCGCCCGCGCCCGCCAGCGCCACGCCCGCCATCGCCTCCGGAGGGAGCGCGCGCGCCAGCGTGCCGGCCGGAGCGCGCCACACCCGCGGCGCGACCTCCTCCACGCGAGGCGCACGTGCCGGCGCGGCCACCGTGGCGCCGTTGCCGGCCGCGGGCAGTGGCTCGGCGGCGTGGCCGTTGCCGTTGCCAATGCCGTTGCCGTTGC
>WQXW01000090.1 GCA_009781575.1 Solirubrobacterales bacterium | reverse complement strand
TGTGAGGTGGCGGGCGAGCTCCGGGTCGAGGGGCGCGCGTTGTGTTTTTTGTTTTGAGGATTCGTTCCGCGCGGAATGAATCCTCTTTTTGAATCCCCCAACGGCGCCTCGGACAGGCGTGTTCGAGACGGCGCCGGATTCCCGCAAAGTGCGTCTATCATCACGCGTCGCGGGTCCCGGCGGGCACGAGGAGTTTGAGCACCTGGCGCCGGGCGCTACTCCTCCCAGCCCGCCCGCAGGGCGGCCGCCTCGGCGGGGAGGCTCCCGGTGCGGATCGCCTCGCGCAGCCGGCGCACGACGGTGGCCGTGAACGCGAGGTTGTGGGCGCTCAGCAGGCGCATGCCGGTGAGCTCGCGCGCGCGCGCCAGGTGGGAGAGGTAGGCGCGCGAGAGGCCGTTGGCGCAGGCCGGGCAGGGGCACCTCTCTGAGATCGGCGCTCGCTCTTCGCGAAAGGCGCGCTTTGTGAGGTCCAGGCGCCAGCGCCTCGCGGGGTCTCCGATCAGCGCGGTTCCGTGGCGGCCCAGGCGGGTGGGTATCGCGCAGTCGAAGGTGTCGATGCCCAGCTCCACGCCGCGGATCAGGTCGTCCACCTCGCCGATGCCCAGCAGGTGGCGCGGCATGATCGCCCGCTCGCCCTCCAGCTCGCGCATCGCGAACTCCACCACCTCGTACATCTGGGCTTTCTCGGCGCCCAGCGAGCCGCCGATCGCGACCCCCTCGCAGCCGCTGTCCGCCACGAACTGGGCCGACTCGCGCCGCAGGTCCTCGTACACGCCGCCCTGCACGATCCCGTAGAAGAGGCGGCCCTCGCGACCGTGGCGGCGCTGCCAGCGCACACAGCGCTCCAGCCAGCGGTGGGTGCGCTCGGTCGAGCGCGCCGTGTAGCTGCGATCCACGTGCAACGGCGTGCACTCATCCAGCGCCAGCACGAGGTCAGAGCCGAGCGCCGCCTGCACCTGCATCGAGCCCTCCGGCGAGAGGAAGCGCTCGCGCCCGTCGGTGTACGCGCGAAAGCGCACGCCCTCCTCCTCGATCGCCACGATCGCGCCCGTGCCCGCGCGATCCCGGCCCGCGCGGCGGTTGCGGCCCTTGATCTCCTCCGCCACCGTGCCGTGGCCCATCGAGAAGAGCTGAAAGCCGCCCGAGTCGGTCACGATCGCGCCGCCCCAGCCCATGAACCGGTGCAGCCCTCCCATCCGCTCGATCAACTCCTCACCGGGCCGCAGCAGCAGGTGGAAAGTGTTGCCCAACACCATCTCGTAACCCAGCGCCGCCACCTCCTCCGGCAGGAGGCCCTTGACCGTCGCCGTGCTCGCCAACGGCACGAACGCCGGCGTGCGCACCGTGCCGTGGGCGGTGTGCAGCGTGCCCACCCGCGCGCGCGAGCGCGCATCGCGGGCCTCGATCGTGAACGCACTCAAGACTGCGGCATCCTAGGAGGATCTCTGTGCTCGCCGCCCTGGTCAACGTCGCCAACATCGGCTACCCGCTGCTGTTCCTGCTGGTGATGGCCGAGTCCGCCGGGGTGCCGGTGCCGGGCGAGACCGCGCTCATCACCGGCGCGGTGCTCGCCAGCCAGGGCCACCTCGACATCGTGGCGGTGATCGCGCTCGCCGCCGCCGCGGCGATCGTGGGCGACAACATCGGCTACCTGATCGGGCGCAAGGCCGGGCGCTGGCTGCTGGAGCGCCCCGGCGCGTTCGAAGCGCAGCGCCGCGAGGTGCTGCTCGTGGGCGAGCCGTTCTTCCAGCGCCACGGCCCCAAGGCGGTGTTCTTTGGACGGTTCATCCTGGGGCTGCGCACGTGGGCCTCCTGGCTGGCCGGCACCACCCGCATGCGCTGGCGCTCCTTCGCCGTGTGGAACGCCGCCGGCGGGATCTGCTGGGCCACCGGCGTCGGCATGCTGGCCTACTCGGTCGGCCACTCCGCCTCGAGCGTGCTGCAGCTGTTCGCGATCATCGGCCTGGTGGCCTTCGCGCTGGCCGTGGGCGGCTTCGTGGCGCTCCGCCGCCTGCGCCGCCGCGCGCCGCGGCAGGGGGGCGCCCACGGAAGCGGGCGCAAGCCGCCGCCCGCCCGCGCCGAGTGAGCGGCGCGTCAGCTTCAGCAGCCGCCGTTGCAGGAGGGCGCGATCCGCTCCCACAGCTGCGCCAGCGTGCTCAGCTCGCTGCGCGAGAAGCGCGACAGGAAGTGCTCGCGCACGACCGCCAGGTGCGTGCCCCGCGCCGCGCCCAGCCGCGTACGGCCGGCGCCGGTGAGGCACGCGTACGCGCCCCGCGCGTCGTGGTCGCAGGAGCAGCGGCTGATCAGCCCCTCGCGCTCCAGGCGGTCCACCAGGCGCGTGAGCCCGCTGCGCGACAGCTGCACCTGATCGGCCAGGTCACACATGCGCATCCGCCCCTGCTGCGCCTCCTCCAGGAAGTGCAACACCTCGTAGGAGGTCATCGGCAGGCCGTGCTCCTGCTCCAGCTCGCAGTCCACCAGCCGCGCCAGTGACGCGTGCGCGCGCAACAGCCCGCGCCACGCGCGCAACTCCTCCTCGTGGAGCACGTCCCCGCCGTCGAGCCCATCGCCGTACAGATGATGGGGTGGGGTGCTTCCCCTTTCAGGCGCAACCTCCGCGAGCGCCGCGGTGGACGTGGTGCCGGATGCAGACATCTGGGCAGGCCCTCTGGGACCGAACATATAGCAGCGATCGGCCCCCGAGCCCGTGCGTGGGGCACGGCGGGCGACCAAGCGATCGAGCGCCGCCGTCGATCGGCGAGCGCCCGGTCAGGCGCGGCGGGCGATCAGCGAGCGGCCGGTCATCTCGGGCGGTCGCTCGATGCCCAGCGCCTCGAGCACCGTGGGCGCCACGTCGGCCAGCACGCCGGGCGCGCGCGCCAGCTCCACCCCGTCCGCGGTCAGGATCAGCGGCACCGGGTTCAGCGAGTGCGCGGTGTTGGGGGTGCCGTCCGGCTCCAGCATGTGGTCGGAGTTGCCGTGATCCGCGGTCACCACGGAGGCCCCGCCGCGGGCGTGCACCGCGCGCACCACCTCTCGCAGGCAGGTGTCCACCGTCTCCACCGCCGCCACCGCCGCTCCGATCACGCCGGTGTGGCCCACCATGTCGGCGTTGGCGAAGTTGATCAGCGAAAAGCACGGGCGCGCGCGCTCGAAGGCCGCCACGAAGGCCGCCGCCGCCTGGGGGGCGCTCATCTGCGGCATGTGGTCGTAGGTCGGCACGTCCCGGGGGGAGGGCACCAGCTCGCGCTCCTCGCCCCACAGCGGCGCCTCCTCGCCGCCGTTGAAGAAGTAGGTCACGTGCGCGTACTTCTCCGTCTCCGCCACGTGCAACTGGGTTGCGCCGTGGCGCGCGATCACCGCCGCCAGCGTGGTCCGCGGCCGCTCGGGGCCGAACGCCACCGGGTAGCGCCAGTCCTCCTCGTACTCGGTCAACGTGGTCAGCCGCCGCGGCGGCAGCGGCGCGCCGCCCTCGCGCCCGCGCCAGCCGGGGAGCTCCTCTCCGCGCTCGCCGAAGTCGCGCTCCCCCAGCGCGCGCACCAGCTGGCGCATGCGATCGGGGCGGAAGTTGAAGCAGATCACGGTGTCGTTCGGCCCCACCCGCGCCGGCTCCCCCACGAGCGTGGGCTCGATGAACTCGTCGCTCTCGCCCCGCTCGTAGGCCGCGCGCACCGCGCGCTCGCCGCTCTCCGCGGTGTGTGGCGCGCGTCCGTGCACCAGCATGTCGTACGCGCGTTGCGTGCGATCCCAGCGCCGGTCGCGGTCCATCGCGAAGTAGCGGCCCACGACCGAGCCCACCCGCGCGCCGCCCGCGCCGCCCGCGCCGCCATGCTCCTCCAGCGCCGCCAGAAAGCCCGCGCCGGAGTGCGGCAGCGTGTCGCGCCCGTCGGTGAACGCGTGCACCACCACGTCGGCGCCCTCCGTGAGCTCGCCACTCAGCGCGATCAGAGCGCGCAGGTGCCCCAGGGAGGAGTGCACGCCGCCGTCGGACACCAGGCCCAGCAGGTGCACGCGCTCCGCGCCGCGCAGCGCACCCGCCAGCGCCTCGTTGGCGCGCAGCCCGTCCGCCGCGATCGCCTCGTCGATGCGCACGAGGTCCTGCTTGACGATCGCGCCCGCGCCCAGGTTGAGGTGGCCGACCTCGGAGTTGCCCATCTGGCCCTCCGGCAGCCCCACCGCCGCGCCGTCCGCGCGCAGCGTGGTGTGCGGGAAGCGGGCCCACAGCGCGTCGAACACCGGCGTGCGGGCCAGCGAGATCGCGTTGCCCGGCCCCGGCGGCCCGAGCCCCCACCCGTCCAGCACGATCAGGCACGCGCAGGGCGCCGGCAGGCTCGCCGCGCCCCGTTCGAGCAGCTCGTCGTCCCCGCTCATCGCTGCGCGCCCGCGCTCATCACGACGCGCTCGCCGGCGGATCGGCGGACGCGCTCGCCGGCAGATCGGGTCGCGCCGCCGCGGAGGGGCCGGGTGGCGCCGCCGCGACGATCGCGGCGAAGGCGCGCGGGTCGAGCGAGGCGCCGCCCACCAGCGCGCCGTCCACGTCGGGCAGCGCCAGCAGCTCGCGCGCGTTGTCGGGGTTGACCGAGCCGCCGTACAGGATGCGCGCCGCCGCCGCCGCGCGCGCGTCGCGCTCGGCCACCAGCGCGCGGATGAACGCGATCGCCTCCTGGGCCTGGGCCGCGCTGGCCACCCGCCCGGTGCCGATCGCCCAGATCGGCTCATACGCGATCACCACGCGCGCCAACCGATCGGCGCTCACGCCCGCCAGATCCTCCTCGAGCTGGCGCCGCAGCTTGCGCTCGGTCTCCCCCCGCTCGCGCTCCCCCGCGCTCTCGCCCACCGCCAGGATCGGGACCAGCTCGGCTTCCAGGGCGGCCGGCACCTTCAGCGCCAGCGCGCGGTCGCTCTCGCCGAAGAGGGCGCGCCGCTCCGAGTGTCCCAGCACCACCCCGCGCACGCCGATCTCGTTCAGCATCGGCGCCGAGATCTCGCCGGTGAACGCGCCGTGCGGCTCCTGGTGCATGTTCTGCGCGAACACCTCCACACGCGAGCCGCGCGCGCTGTCGACCATCGCGCGCAGGTCGGTGAACGGCACGCAGATCGCGACCTCCACGCCCTCACGCTCGGCCACGCGCGGCAGCAGCGCCTGGATGTACGCCTCCGCCTCGCGCTCGGTCATGTGCATCTTCCAGTTGCCCGCGATCAGCGGGACCCGCGCCACGCTCATCGCGCCTCCGGGCATGGACGCGGCGTCGCCGGGCGCGGCGCCTCCGGGCGCGTTGTCGCCGGGCGCGGCTCGCGCGACAGCGCCTCCACCCCCGGCAGCGCGCGCCCCTCGAGCAGCTCGAGCGTGGCGCCGCCGCCGGTGGAGAGGTGATCGACCGCGCCGTCCAGGCCGAACCGGGCGAGCGCGGCGGCCGAGTCGCCGCCGCCCACCACCGTGAGCGCGCCGGTGGCGGCCACCGCGCGCGCCACCGCGCGCGTGCCCGCGGCGAAGGGCTCGAGCTCGAACGCGCCCATCGGGCCGTTCCAGAAGACAGTGGCCGCCGCGGCGATCCACTCGCCGTAGCGCGCCGCCGTGTCGGGGCCGATGTCCAGCCCCATCCACCCATCCGGAACCTCCAGCCCCGCGAGCGTGCGCGCCGGCGCCTGCGCGTCGGGGCGCTCGGCGATCACCAGGTCCACCGGCAGCTCCAGGCGCGCCCGCGCGCCGGCGGCCGCGCCGGCGGTCGCACCGCCGGCAGCACGCTCCAGCAGCGCGCGCGCGTGCTCGATCTCGCGCTCGTCGCACAGCGACGCGCCCACCGCGTGGCCCTGCGCGGCGAGGAAGGGGAAGCACATCGCGCCGCCGATCAGCAGCGTGTCGGCCAGCTCCAGGAAGCGGTCGATCACGGCGATCTTGTCGGCCACCTTGGCGCCGCCCAGCACCGCCACGAGCGGGCGGCGCGGCTCGCGCAGGATCGCCTGAAGCGTGCGCACCTCGCGCTCCAGCAGCCGTCCCGCGGCGCTGGGCAGGAGGTGCGCGACCCCCTCGGTGGAGGCGTGCGCGCGGTGCGCGGCGCCGAACGCGTCGTCCACGTAGCAGTCCCCCAGCCGCGCCAGCGCGGCGGCGAGCCGCGGATCGTTGGCGGTCTCGCCCTGCTCGAAGCGCACGTTCTCCAGCAGCACGATCTCGCCGGGCGCCATCGCGCGGGTCAGCCGCTCGACCGCCTCGCCCACCACTGCCGGCGCGAGCGTGACCTCGGCGCCGGTCAGCTCGCGCAGGCGCGCCGCCACCGGCGCCAGCGACAGCTGCTCCTCGACCACACCGCCGGGCCGGCCGAGATGGGAGACCAGCACCGGCTTTGCGCCGCGCGCGCGCAACTCCTCGATCGTGGGCAGCGCCGCGCGGATGCGCGTGTCGTCGCTCACCGTGCGCTCGCCGTCGGGCGGGGAGAGCGGCACGTTGAGGTCCACGCGCACCAGCACCCGCCGGCCCTCCACGTCGAGCTCGTCGAGCGTCCTCAAAGGATCCGCTGGATCAGATCGACCAGCCGGTTGGAGTAGCCCCACTCGTTGTCGTACCACGCCACCACCTTCACCATCGTGCCCGCCATCACGCTGGTGAGCAGGCCGTCCACGATCGAGGAGAACGGCGAGGAGACCACGTCGGTCGACACGATCGGATCCTCGGTGTAGGCCAGCACCCCGCGCATCGGCCCCTGCTCGGCGGCCTCGCGCAGCGCGCCGTTGACCTCCTCCACGCTCGTCGCGCGCTCGCACTCGACTGTGAGATCGACCACCGAGCCCGTCGGCACGGGCGCGCGCACGGCGAAGCCGTGCAGCTTGCCCTGCAGCGCCGGGATCACCAGCCCGATCGCCTTGGCCGCGCCGGTGGACGCCGGAATCAGGTTGATCGCCGCCGCGCGCGCGCGGCGCAGGTCGCGGTGGGGC
>WQXW01000089.1 GCA_009781575.1 Solirubrobacterales bacterium | reverse complement strand
GTGAGATCGGCGCTCGGCAGCGCGTACAGGCGATACACAGGCGCCGTGCGCTGCACCCCGATCAGCCGCGCGCCCAGCTCGGTGAGCTGGTGGTTGAGGGGAAGGCCGCTCATGTGCGCGCCCGCCACCGCCAGCTTCACCGTCCCGATCAGCGGCACCTCCACCTGCTCGCCGCTCCACTGCGCGCCGAGCTCCAGCAGCCGGCGGTCCGCGAATGCCGGCCCCAGCAGAGTGATCCCGAACGGCAGCCGATCCTCGCGCGCAGCGCCGGGCAGCGCGAGCGCCGCCATATCCATGAGGTTGACAAAATTGGTGAAACGCCCGAGCCGCTCGTTCACACCCACCGGGTCCGCTGCGACCTGGGAGTGAGTGGGGTGCGATGGCGCGGTGGGCAGCAGCAGCGCGTCCACCTCCTCCCACAGCGGCGCCGCCTCGGCGCGCAGCGCCGCCAGCCGGTGCATCGCCTCGAACACATCAATCCCGCTACGGCACGCGCCCCCGGAGATGATCCGTGCGACGGTGGGGTCGAGCCCCGCCGGTGGGGCGTCGATGAACTGCGCCAGATCGGCCGTGCGCTCCGCGACCCACGCCGCGTACAGCAGTGGCGCGGCCTGCAGCAGCGGCTCCACATCGAGCGGCACCACGCTGAAGTTTTCACCCGCGCGCCGGCGAGCGCGCGCCCACGCCTCCCGCGCCGCCGCTTCCTCCGGTTCGGCCTGCCCGCGCAGCGGCACCCCCACGCGCCCGCTCCTCGGGGCCGACCGCGGCGGCTCGCGACGCGCCCCGCGGTCGTGCGGGTCGAACGCCGCCGCCACGTCGAAGACCCGCGCCGCGTCGGCGACGGAGCGGGTCAACAGTGACACGCAGTCGAGGCTGGCGCACGCGGGCAACACACCACGGGTGCTGAGCAGCCCGCGCGTCGGCTTGACCCCCACGAGCGCGTTGAACGCGGCGGGCACCCGCCCCGAGCCGGCGGTGTCGGTGCCGAGCGCGAACGCCACCACCCCGGTGGCGACCGACAGCGCCGAGCCGGAGCTCGAGCCGCCGCTCACCCGCGCGATGTCGAACACCGACGAGCACGCGCCGTATGGGCTGCGCGTGCCCGCGAGCCCGGTCGCGAACTGGTCCATGTTGGTCTTACCCACCAACAGCGCGCCCGCGTCCAGCAAGCGCTGCACCACCGGCGCGGTGCGCTCGGCGACGCGCGCGAAGCCGGGGCACCCCGCGGTCGTGGGCATGCCGGCCACGTCGATGTTGTCCTTGACCGCGAACGGCACTCCGTACAGCGGCAGGCCGGGATCGGCGTGCTCCAGCGCCTCCGCCGCCGCCACCAGCTGCTCGTCCGGCACGCGCGTTATCCAGATTGGATGCTCCTGTTCATCCTGCGCGCGGGAGCCCGCGGTGAGATCGGCGGCGAGATCCGACGGCCGCATCGCGCCGGCGCGGTAGTCGCGCAGGAGCTCGCCCACGCTGATGCGCACACCCACGCTCACGCAGCGACCGCCGTCTCATCGTCGCGCAGCCACGCCTCGCGCTCCGCCGCGAAGGCCGCCTCGCGTCGCGCGCGGAAGCGCGCGATCGCGTGCGCGCGCCGCCGCAACGACCGTTCGTGCTCGGCGAGCAGGAACGCGGCCGGCTCGACACGCGGACGCCAGCTGCCGGCGGCGCTCGCCGCGCGCAGCTCCTCGAGCTCCTCCTCCTGCACGGCATCGAAGCGCAACTGGTCGAAGTGGCGCAATCGCCACGGCGGGTCCTCTTTTTGATCCCACATCTGGACGGTGCGGCCGATCAGCTGGTAGCCGCCGGGTCCCTCGATCCCGTACACACACAGGAACACGCCGCCGATTCCCACGGCGTTGGCGGGTGTCCACGTGCGCGCCGGGTTGTACTTGGTGGTGACCAGGCGGTGGCGGGGATCGAGCGGCACCGCGACCGGTGCGCCGAGGTACACATCGCCGAGGCCCAGCACCAGGTAGCGCGCGCTCAGCACGATGTCACGCACATCCTGCTCCCGCGCCAGTCCGTTGACACGCCGGATGAAGTCGATGTTGTCGGGACACCACGGCGCGCCGGCGCGCACCGAGCGCTCGTAGCGCTCGACCGCGCGTTCCACCTCACTGTGACGCCAGCTCAGCGGCAGGCGCACGGTGCGGCCCGGGATCACTTGGCCGCGCGGGTCGGTGAGCCCGCGCTCGATGCGCTCGAGCGCGTCCAGCACGGCCGCGCAGGAGGTGCGGTCGGGGTCGTACTGGACCTGCAACGCGCGCACGCCGGCGGTGATCGCGCCCAACCCGGCCACACGCTCGCACCGCAGCGCCTCCTGCAGCGCGTGCACGCGCACGCGCGAGCGCAGGTCGAGTGACTGCTCGCCGAACTCGACCAGCACAGCGCTCTCACCCGCGCGCCGGTATGTCAGCAGGCCATGGGCGCCCTCGTAGGGGGAATCGAAGACCACGCGGCGAGGTGCATGCGGGGCAGCCGGCTCACCTGGGGCATCCGGCGCGGGCGCGGCATCCGGCGCGGGCGCGGCATCCGGCGGGGGCGCGGCATCCGGCGCGGGCGAGGGGCGAGCGGCGATCGCGTCGAATTGCACCTCATCCCCTGCACGGAGCTGTCCCAGCAGCCAGCGGTCGGCGCCGATCACCGCTCCGATCGACACGAAACCACCGAGGCTCGGCCCGTCGGGCCCGACGATCACGGCGGTGTCGCCGGCGAGCATCACCGCGCCCACGGTGTAGGGCGCGTCGAGGATGTTGGACGGGTGAAGCCCCGCCTCGCCGCCGTCGGCGCGCGACCACGCCGGGCGCGGGCCCACGAGACGTACACCTGTGCGATCGGAGTGGTGGTGCACCCGCCAGCGCGCCGCCAGCAGCTGCTCGAGTCCCGGCGCGGTGAGGAACTCGGGCGCGCCGTGGGGGCCGAGCACGATCCGCAGCCGTCGCGGGCGCTCGAGCGCGAGCGCGAGCTCGAATCTCGGTGGCGCCGCCGACTCGGGCTCGCCCGTCGCCAGCGAGCCGAGCGGAAGCATGTCGCCGCCGCGCAGCGGGCGGCCTCCGAGCGCGGCCGCCGCGAACACCGATCTGCTGCCCATCGTCGCCGGCCCGCCAAACCCGCCGCGCACCGCGAGGTAGGCGCGCACGCCCACGCCGCGGATCGTGCCGAGTGACAACACACCGCCGCTGGGGAGCTCCAACGCGCTCCACTGCGCGAGCGGTGCGCCGTCGAGCGCGACGCTCAGCGGCGCGCCGGTCACCGCCGCACGACACGAAGAGGTGAACCGCAGGCGCGGTCCCGTCAGCGTGATCTCCAGGCACGGCGCGCCCTCGGGGTTGCCCAGCAGGCGGTTGGCCGCGCGCAGCGAGCGCTCGTCCATCGGCCCCGACGGCGGCACGCCCACATGCCAGAAGCCCTCGCGACCCGGCCAATCCTGCACCGTGGTCAGCGCCCCCGGCGAGACGACCTCGACCCGGCCGGGCGAGCGCGAGCCCGGCAAGCTGACCTCGACCCGGCTCACCTCGCCGGCCACACCAGCAGGCGCACCGGCGTGGGGTCGTAGCCGTTGCACGGGTTGTTCAGCTGTGGGCAGTTTGAGATCAAGACCAGCGTGTCGCGCTCGGCCAGCAGCTCCACGTAGCGCCCCGGCGCCGAGATGCCGTCGGCGAACTCGAGCGCGCCGTCGCTCGAGAGGGGCACGTTCATGAAGAAGTTGACGTTCGCCGAGAGGTCGCGCTTGGAGAGGCCCCCGCCCCACTGCAGCGCGGTGAGCAGGAAGGTGTTGCGACAGGCGTGCATGTGCCTGGTGTGCGCGCCGTAGCGCACCACGTTGGACTCCTGCGAGCACGCGCCGCCGAGTGTGTCGTGGCGGCCGCACGTGTCCGCCACGATCGACACCAGCGGCTCGCCGTCGAGCGCCAGCAGGCGCGAGCCGAGTCCGAGATATGCGGAGCCCTGCTCGCGCAGTGTGTCGACCGCGCTGTAACGGTTGGAGTGATCGTGGGCGTCGAAGAAGAGCGTGTCCACCGCCTGGTTGCCACACAGGTCGACGATGCGCAGCACCGCGCCGGCGGCGAGCTCGCCGATCCACCCCTCGCCGGCCGGGACCTCCTCGGCGACGATCGCGCCGGCGGGGTCTCGCTCGCTCTCGACGAGGGGGCTCACACCGGCCCGGACGCCGGCGCCGCTCACACCGGCCCGGACGCCGGCGCCGCTCACACCGGCCCGGATGCCGGCGCCGCTCACGCCCGTGACCTCATACCAGCGCCGCCTCGCTCGCGGCCATCGCGCGTTCGTTCTCGGCGCACGCGGTGCGCACCGCGTCGTCGGGCGCGGGGGGTGGCACGTGCTCGATCGAAAGTTGCACGGGACGGGGCGTGAAGTGATCGCTCGGATCGAGCGGGTGGGGAGCGCTTGCCAGGATCACCAACGTGTCGAGCTCGAAGCGCAGCGTCACGCGCGCGCCCGGCGGCGAATGGGGATCCACGAAGGAGAGCTCGCCCTGCTCGCCGATTGCGACCTTGGTGAAGAGGTTGACGTTGGCCACGAGATCGCGCTCATCGAGGCCGTGCTTGGCGAGCTCCACCAGCAGGAGCTCGCGCGCGCTGCGGCGCCAGTCGTTGCGCGCGTCCTGGTAGGAGAGCGCCCCCCAGCGGCGTGCCAGCGTCTCCGGTGTGAGGTGGCCGGTGATCGTGTCGTGCCATCCGCAGGTGTCGTGCACGATCGAGGCCAGCACGCGGCCCATGTCGGAGTGGAGCGCCACGCCCCCGCGCAGGCGGCTCACGTGCTGGGCCTTGAGCGTGTCGGGCATGCAGTAGCGCTCCAGGGGGTTGTGGGCGCGGTACAGCAAGGCGGCGATGCACGCGCCGCCCTCGATATCGACCAACGTGAGCGCGGTGCCGCGGCGGCACACGCGCGAGTGGGAGCCGCCGGCCGGCAGCGTCTCCTCGAGCAGAGGGGTGCTCGCTTCACTGGCCATCTCACACCGTGCGGATGCGCGGGTCGGCCCACGCCTGCGCGATGTCGACGAGGAAGTTGACCACCACGTAGGCGGTGCCCAACAGCAGGGTGGTGCCGGTGATCGCGGGAAAGTCGGAGTAGGCGATCGACTGGTCGATGTAACGGCCGAGCCCGGGCCACGCGAACACCTGCTCGACCACGACGATCCCGCCGAGCAGCAGCCCGAACTGCAGGCCGCTCATCGTGAGCGCCGGCCCGCAGGCGTTGCGCAGCACGTGGCGGGCGATCACTGTGCGCTCGCGTAGGCCCTTGGTGCGCGCGGTGCGCACGTAATCCTCACGCAACACCGCTTCACAGGAACTCGCCAACACGCGCGCGATCGCCAGCGCGGGGATCAGCGCGAGTGTGAAGGCGGGCAGCAGGATGTGCTCGAGCACGCTGAGGAACACGTTTGGCTCGCCGTGCAGGATCGCGTCGATCAGCAGGATCTTGGTCGGCCCGGTGGGCACCACGAGCGTGTCGTCCACGCGCCCCGACGCCGGCAGCAGGTGAAGCGTGGAGTAGAACAACAGGATCAGGAGCAATCCGGTGAGGAACGCCGGCACCGACGCGCCGCCGATCAGGACCGTGCGCAGCACCCGGGCCAAGCGGCCGCCGGCGGCCAGCAGCAGTCCGAGACCGACCCCGATCGCGGCGGCCAGCGCCGCGGCGGCCAGCGCCAGTTCGAGCGTCGCGGGCGCGAAGGTTTCGAGATCCTCCACAACCGGGTTGCGCGTGCGCAGCGAGGTCTGCAGGTTGCCGCTCAACACGCGTTCCAGATAATCGGCGAAGCGGATCGGCAAGGGCTCCTCGTATCCCAGTTCGCGGCTCTTCTGGGCGACCACCCCCGGGGGCGCGCTCGCGCCCACCATCGCGCGCGCCGGGTTGGTGGGAACCACGGCCTGCAGGATGAACACGATCAGCGCGAGCCCGAAGAGGACCGCGACCAACGCCACGCCACGCTGCGCGACCAGACGCGCCATCGGCCTCATCCCCTCCTGAGGCTCGCGTAGTTGACGGTCCACGGGTAGGCGGGGACCTGCTCGACGCCTTCGAGGCTCCTGTTGAGCACGAACACGTTGTCGATGTCGCCCAGGAAGAAGATCTCGTTCTGGTTGACCACCTGCTGGCCGACTTCGCGTTCGATCTTTTCCGCCTGCGCCGGCGGCGCGGAGCGGGAGCGTTCCAGCAGCGCGTTGACCTGCGGGTCGTTGAAGCCGAGGAAGTTCAGACCGCCTTCCTTGAAGAAGAGGATCCGCGACCAGGTGTCGGCGTTGGCGGCGTCGGGCGTGTTGGTCTGCAACAACAGGTCGGGCGCCGCGGAGAGGTTGTTGATATACGCATACACCTGCGGCAGCTGGACCTCCTTGACCGATACTTTCCAACCGGCCGCTTCGAGCGTGGCCTGCAGGATCTCGCCCACCCGCCGCTGCACGCCGGACTCATCGGCGGTGTAGGCCAGCACGATGCTCTTCGTCGAGGCCTTGTGCGCGCCTTCCGCGGCCACCGCCGGGTTGGGCGCGTAGGGCAGCGTGGGTTGATTGGACAGCAGTTCCTTGGGGAAGGGGCCGGTCGAGGGCGTGCCCGTACCGGAGTAGGCCTCGGCGACGAGCTTGGCCGGATCGATCGCCGCGCGCAGCGTCGCGCGCACGGCCGGGTCGTTGAACGGCGGCTTCTTGGTGTTGACGTACAGCAGCAACCGCAGGTAGGAGGGGTACTTGAGCACCTTCAGGCTGGACGGCAGCGAGGCGAGGTCGGCCGCGGGGAAGGAGTGCATGATCGCGTCCACGCCGCCGTTTTCCAGTTCCAGCTTTTGACGGCGCAGGTTCAGCGCTCTGTCAAGCGGCGACACTATCGGCCACATGATCCGATGAATGGGATGAAAGGCCGCGAGCAGACTTACAAGTTTACGCTCGGGATCGGCCTGCGTCAGAAGGCGCGGT
>WQXW01000088.1 GCA_009781575.1 Solirubrobacterales bacterium | reverse complement strand
CTCTTGGCGATGTCGCGGCGGTAGATGATGTTGACCGCACCCTCGGGGCCCATCACGGCGACCTCCGCGGTGGGCCAGGCGAAGTTGAAGTCGGCGAGCAGGTGCTTGGAGGACATCACGTCGTAGGCGCCGCCGTAGGCCTTGCGCGTGATCACCGTGATCTTGGGCACGGTGGCCTCGGTGAACGCGTACAGCAGCTTGGCGCCGTGGCGGATGATGCCGCCCCACTCCTGCGCGGTGCCCGGCAAAAAGCCCGGCACATCGCAGAAGGTGAGAAGGGGGATGTTGAAGGCGTCGCAGGTGCGCACGAAGCGCGCGGCCTTGGCGGAGGCGTCGATGTCCAGCACCCCTGCCAGCTGGCTGGGCTGGTTGCCGACCACGCCCACCGCGTGGCCGTCCAGGCGCGCGAAGCCGCAGATGATGTTGCGCGCGTAATGCTCGTGGACCTCGAAGAACTCGGAGTCGTCCACGATCAACCGCACCACCTCGCGCATGTCGTAGGGCTTGTTGGGGTTGTCGGGCACCACGTGGTCCAGCGCGGGGTCCATCCGCTGGGGATCGTCGGTGGGCTGCACGCGGGGCGCGGTCTGGAGGTTGTTGGAGGGGAGGAAGCTCAGCAGGTAGCGACAGTCCTCCAGGCAGGCGTCCTCGTCCTCGGAGGCAAAGTGCGCGACACCGGACCTGGAATTGTGTGACATCGCGCCGCCCAGCTCCTCGAAGCCGACCTCCTCGCCGGTGACGGTCTTGATCACGTCGGGCCCCGTGATGAACATGTGCGAGGTGTCCTTCACCATGAAGATGAAGTCGGTGATGGCGGGCGAGTAGACCGCGCCGCCCGCGCAGGGGCCCATGATCAGGCTGATCTGGGGGATCACGCCGGAGCACTTGACGTTGCGCACGAACACATCGCCGTAGGCGCCCAGCGACACCACCCCCTCCTGGATGCGCGCGCCACCGGAGTCGTTGATCCCGATCACGGGGCAGCCGATGCGCGCGGCGAGGTCCATGATCTTGCACATCTTCTCGCCCATGACCTCGCCCAGCGAGCCGCCGAACACCGTGAAATCCTGGCTGAACACGCACACGCGGCGGCCTTCGATCGTGCCGTGCCCGGTGACCACCGCATCGCCCCACGGCCGGTTCTTCTGCATGTCGAACTCGTAGGTGCGGTGGCGCACGAAGGTGTCGAGCTCGTTGAAGGAGCCGGGATCGAGCAGCTTCTCGACCCGCTCGCGCGCGGTCTGCTTGCCGCGCGCGTGCTGCTTCTCCTCCGCCTCCGGCGCCGAATGGAGCGCCCCCTGGCGCAGCTCCTGCAGCTGTGCGAGCTTCTCCTCATAGCTCTCCGGGGCCCGGCGGCGCATGGGCGGGGATGTTATCCGCGACCCTGGAGTGGCCGAGATTGGCGAGGTCTCCCCAGGGGAGGGGCCCAGCGGGGGCCGCCGCCACAGGAAATGGGCGGCGCGCTTCTCCGACCTGATCAAAGTCCCCCTACCTGCGCCGCGGGCCCGCGCGGGCGCCGTGAAAATGCGCATTTTGCGGGAATCTGGCGCACGCGGCTCGAACACATCTGTCGGAGGCAGCGTTGGGGGATTCAAAAAGAGGATTCGTTCCGCGCGGAACGAATCCAAAAAACAAAACACGCAACGGCCGGCGCTCAGCGGCGCAGTGGTTCGATGCTGCTTACGCGCGCGGGCCGGGCGGAGGCCCTCGATGATTCGCCGCCGTGGCCGCCGCGAGCCAGCGGGTCGCGGCGGGGATGTGGGCGGGATCGATGCGGTGCGTGCCGTCGGATTCGAGATATGCGACGGGCAGCCCGGCGGCGTCGAGGAGCTCGTGGGCGCGCCGCGCGAAGGCGATGTCGATGATCGGGTCGCGGCGCCCGTGGGCGATGAACACGGGCAGAGCCGCGCGCGAGGCGAGCTCGGGCTGCCAGCCCTCGACGGTGGGGATGAACCCGGAGAACGCCATGATGCCGGCGGTGAGCGGTCGATCGCCGCCCAGCCCGAGCGCGCAGCTCATCACAGCGCCCATCGAGAAACCCGCGAGCACGGTGTGGCTCGATCCCACACCGGTGCGCGCCCAGGTCTCCTCGTGGAACGCCCCGAGCTCTCGGTAGGTGGCGCGGAACGTGTCGGGGTCGGGGTGGCCCACACGAGGCACGGTGTACCAGTGGTATCCGGGCGAGCCCGGCAGCGTGAGCGGCGCGCGGGGCGAGACCACGTGCAGCCGTCGCTCGGGGTCCAGCACGTCGGCCAGCCCCAAGAGGTCGTGCTCGTCGGTGCCGCGGCCGTGGTGGAGGATGAGAAGCCCCACGGGCGCCCCCGACGCGGGCCGCTCGCGATAGATCAGAGCGCACACCGCCGACAGCCCCGTCCAAGGTGTCAGGCGCGCGAGAACGGCCTGTGGTGCGCGGAGCCGAGCCGGTCGAGCATCGAGACGAGCAGCGCCGTGGTCTCCTCTGTCAGCTGCCGCTCGAGCGCGGCCAGTTCTCCGGTGAGGTCGGTCGCGCCGTCCGCTCGAGCTCCATCTGCCGGCGGCGGTTCAGGGGCCACCGGCGGCTCATCTGGGCCAGTCGCCTTTTCAACAGCACGGGCCTGGTTGGGCCCGTCGGAGGCCTCCGACTGCGCTGCGTGGGACCGCCGGCGGTCCTCCACCGTGGTCGGCGGGTGCACTTGGCTGGCAGCCACGGACGACCCCTGTGCCGCCGCTGCCCGGCGTGCTCTCATGCGAGCGAACAGGCGCGAGAAGAAGCCGCGCCTGCGCTCTGCGGCCGGTGTGTGCTGGGCGGCGGGCGGCTGCTCGGCGGCCGCCCCACCCTCGCCAGCCGCCGCTTCCGCCGCCGCTTCCGCGTGCCCGCTCTGTGCCGCAGGCTCCGTGTCCGCTGCGGGCTGCTTCTCGGTTGGGGGCGATCCCTCCGCCGCGGGCGGCTCCTCGGCCGCGGGCGCTGTCGCGGGCGCGGGCGCGGGCGCGGAGGGCTCCGGTTCGCTCGACGCAGCCTGAGGCTCGGGCTCGCGCAGGACCGACAGCACCACCTGGGTGCCCCAGCCGGAGGGTTGCATCGCGATGGCGCCGGTCGCTTCGCGTGCCTCCCACTCGATCCTGCTCTCGGGCACGACGCGGGTGATGCGCACCTCCTCGAACGCCTCCAGGTGTCGCGCCAGGGACGGGGGGTCGCTGAGCTCGGCCCACAGCTCCGGCGGGGACTTGACCAGCGTGCGCCTGACCTCGGAGGAGATCACCGCCCGATTCTTCGCGCGACGGGGCGGGACTCCTGCAACCGCGCCGCCCGCTCGCCACCGCCTCCGGCACCTGAGGCGAGGGGGCGCGCCAGCGCTGCGCCTCCCGTAGCGCGGCGTGAGCCTCAGCTCGCCACGCGCTCGCGTGGGGGCGTGAGCAGCCCGCGCTCGTGCAGCAGCTCCGCGATCTGTACGGCGTTGGTGGCGGCGCCCTTGCGCAGGTTGTCGGCCACGATCCACATGTCCAGCGCGCGGTGGTGGCCGGGATCGCGGCGGATGCGCCCCACGAGCACCTCGTCGCGACCGTCGGCGTCGATCGCCATCGGGTAGCGCGCGGTGGCGGGGTCGTCGAGCACGGACACGCCGGGGAACGCGGCCAGCAGCTCCCGGGCGCGCGTGACGCTCAATGGCTGGCGCGTCTGCACGTTGACCGCCTCGGAGTGGCCGTTGACCACCGGCACCCGCACGCAGGTGGCGCTGATCGCGATCGCGGGGTCGCCGAGGATCTTGCGGGTCTCGTTGATCAGCTTGCGCTCCTCGTCGGTGTGATCGTCGCCGGCGGCGAAGCCGCCGGCGTGGGGCAGCGCGTTGAACGCGATCTGGTGGGCGTACACCGCGGGGGCGTCGATCTGGGCGCCGTGCAACAGCGCGTGCGATTGCGCGAGCAGCTCCTCGACGGCGCCGCGGCCGGTGCCGGACACGGCCTGATAGGTGGCGATCACGAGCCGCTCGATGCCCGCCTCCCGGTGAAGCGGCGCCAGCGCCACGACCATCTGCATGGTCGAGCAGTTGGGGTTCGCGATGATGCCGCGGTGCCCCGCCAGCGCGTTGGGGTTGACCTCCGCCACCACCAGCGGCACCTCCTCCTCCATGCGCCACCGCGAAGAGTTGTCGATCACCACCGCGCCGGCCGCGGCAAAGCGGGGCGCCCACTCGCCCGAGGTGGAGCCGCCGGCGGAGAAGAGCGCCACGTCGAACCCCTCGATCGCCTCCGCGGAGAGCGCCTGCACCACATGCCCCCCCTCGAGCTCCCGCCCGGTGGAGCGCTCGGACGCGAAGGCCACCAGCTCGCGCGCGGGGAACGACCGCTCCTCCAGCAGGCGCAACATCAGCGAGCCGACCTGTCCGGTGGCACCCACAACCGCAACCCTGTAGCCGTCGACGCCCATGACCGCAGCGTATCGCGGGCCCAGCGGTGCCGGTCGAGCCGAGCAGCTGCCGTTGTGTGTTTTGTTTTGTGGATTCGTTCCGCGCGGAATGAATCCTCTTTTCAAATCCCCCAACGGCGCCTCAGACAGGCGTGTTCGAGCCGCGCCAGATTCCCCGCCGGGGATCGCCAGCGAGGAGCACTGGATCGCTCCTACGGCTTCGTCGCCATGAAGAAGATCGTGACCAGGACCAGGAGACTGAGGAAGCTCCCCGCCACGTTGAGGCGGCGGGTCACCGCGCTGTACTCCTCGCTGAAGGTCGGGTCGCCGTCGCCGCTGGCGGCCAGGTCGCGTTCGGCCAGCTCGCGGGCGCGCTTGGAGGTGGGGATCAATACGGCGCCCGTGACGGCGCCGATCACGATCACCGCGCCGATGCCCCACGACACGAAGAATTCTTTCCAGTGGTGGCCCTTGCTGGCGAGGTAGATGCCGGCGCCCAGCACGATCAGCAGGCCGCCGTTGATGAGCGCGCGGTTGATCGTGAGTTCGATGCGGTGCATGAGCGGCAGGCTGCGCGGCCCGTGGCGGGCGGTCAGCGCGAACATGATGGGGTAGGCGAAGGTCACGCCGAAGGCGATCACCACGCCCATGATGTGGATCGCCAGCACCACGTTGTAGGCGGATATGGCGAGCATCAGGTGAGCCTCACGGCTCTAGAAGTTCGGCGTGTACCGGCCGAAGACCTCCTCCATCGCGCCGCACACCTCCCCCAGCGAGCAGCGGTCGCGCAGGGCGTCGCGGATGAACGGCACGAGGTTGGGCTCGCCGGCGGCCGCGTCGCGCAGCTCCGCCAGCCGCCGGCCCACGAGATCGAGATCGCGGTTGGACTTGAACTGCGCCAGGCGTGCCAGCTGTTGGCGCTCGGACTGCGGATCGACGCGCAACAGGTCGGGGACCTCGATGTCGTCCTCCTCGTAGGCGTTGACACCCACCACGACGTCCTGGCCGATGCGGTAGCGCTCCTGGTAGCCCCACGCCGACTCGTCGATCTCGTGGGTGATGAACTCGATCGCCTGCACCGAGCCGCCCAGCGCGTCGACCTTGGCGATCAGCGCGGTGGCGCGCTCTTCCAGCTCGTCGGTGAGCGACTCGACGAAGTAGGAGCCCGCGAAGGGGTCGACCGTGTCGGCCGCGCCGGACTCCTCGGCGAGGATCTGCTGGGTGCGCAGCGCGATCTTCGCCGCGCGCTCGGTGGGCAGCGCGAGCGCCTCGTCGAAGCCGTTGGTGTGCAACGACTGCGTGCCCCCGCACACCGCGGCGAACCCCTGCAGGGCCACGCGCACGATGTTGTTCTCCGGCTGCTGCGCGGTGAGCGTCACACCGCCGGTCTGGGTGTGAAAGCGCAGCATCATCGCCTTCGGCTTGATCGCGCCGAAACGCTCGCGCATGATTCTGGCCCACATGCGCCGCGCGGCGCGGAACTTGGCGACCTCCTGGAAGACGTTGTTGTGGCCGTTGAAGAAGAACGCCAGGCGGGGGGCGAAGTCGTCCACTGCAAGGCCCCGGTCGATCGCGGCCTGCACATAGGCGATGCCGGAGGAGAGCGTGAACGCGACCTCCTGCACCGCCGAGCAGCCCTTCTCGCGGAAGTGGTATCCGGAGATCGAGATCGTGTTCCAGCGCGGCACGCGTTCGTGGCAGTACTGGAAGAGGTCGGTGGTCAGCCGCATCGTGGGGCCCGGCGGGTAGATGTAGTTGCCGCGCGCGATGTACTCCTTGAGCACGTCGTTCTGGGTGGTGCCGCGCAGCTTCTCCGGCGCCACGCCCTGCTCCTCGCCCACCAGCTCATACAGCGCCAGCAGGCACGCGGCGGGCGCGTTGATCGTCATCGAGGTCGACACCTCATCCAGCGGGATGCCGTCGAACGCGGTGCGCATGTCGTCGATCGTGTCGATCGCCACGCCCGTGCGCCCCACCTCGCCCAGGCAGCGGGGGTTGTCGGAATCCAATCCCAGCTGGGTGGGCAGGTCGAAGGCCATCGACAGGCCGGTGGAGCCCTTGGAGAGCAGGTAGCGGTAGCGCTCGTTGGACTCCTTGGCCGATGCGTAGCCCGCGTACTGGCGCATGGTCCAGCGCTGCCCGCGGTACATCTCGCGGTGGATGCCCCGGGTGTAGGGGAACTCGCCCGGCTCGCCCAGCTCCCGCGCCAGCTCCTGCTGCGCGGGCAGGTCGGCCTCGGTGTAGAGCGTGCCGATCTCGATGCCCGAGTCGGTGAACCGCCGCGGATCCTCAGGGCCCACGATCGGGGCGACCGACCCGGTCTCCTCGGGGTCGCGCCCCCCGGCCTCGCGCTCGGGATCGCGATCGTCGCCGCCGGCGCGGGGTCGGGGATCGCGGCCCCCGCCAGCGCGCTGGTGCTCGGTGGCTGCCATGGGGCCATCATAAGGACGCCACCCTGCCCGGGCCGGGCTCGGGGGAGCGGATGCGGTCGGGCCGGGCCGGAGCCCGCCGGTATGCTCCGGGCGTGCCAACCTGCCTGGTCACCGGAGGAGCCGGCTTCGTGGGCTCGCACCTCTGCGATGAGCTGCTGGCGCGCGGGCACCGCGTGATCTGTGTGGACAACCTCGAGACCGGCTCGCTGGTCAACATCGAGCACATCCGCGTGCCGGAGTTCGTGCACCTG
>WQXW01000087.1 GCA_009781575.1 Solirubrobacterales bacterium | reverse complement strand
GGGCTCGCGCCGCACCACCCCGCCCACGTCGGTGCGCGCCAGCAGCAGCAGATCGGCCACCAGGCGGCGCATGCGCTGGGAGGAGCGCAGCGCCGAGCGCGCCGCCTCGCCCTGCTCGCCGCGCAGCGACTCGGCCAGCAGCTCGAGGTTGGCCAGCACGCTCGTCAGCGGGGTGCGCAGCTCGTGCGAGGCGTCGGCCACGAAGCGGCGCTGGCGGGCGAGCGTGGCCTCGGTTTCCGCGTGCGCCGCGTCGAGCTCGCGCAGCATGCCGCCCAGCGTGCGCGCGAGCTCCGCCACCTCGTCGTCGGCCGCCGGCTGGGGCACAGTGCGGCTGGGGTCGCGCGTGCGCGCGATCTCCTCCGCGCTGGCGGTGAGCGCCGCGATCGGCGCCATCGCGCGCCGCGCGATGGCGATGCCCGCCAGCAGCGCCAGCGCCGCGCCGGCGATCACTCCCAGGAACAGCAACAGCTCCACGCGCGCCACCGTCGCGTTGACGCTCGCGGTGCTCCGCGCGTACTGCACCACCACTTCCCCGAACTGTTCGCCGGTGGCGCTCCGCAGGCGCAGCGCCGCGATGTGGCTGATCACGCGATAGTTGCCCACCGTTCTGGCGCTCGCCGACGGCGGGCCCAGGTTGGGCGCGTTGGCGGGCGTCTGCGCGATCACCGTGCCGCCCAGCGAGAGCAGCTTGATCACCGAGTGCTCCGGCGCGGCGAGCACCGACAGTTCCGGTTCCTCGGCCACCCGGCCCGTGGTGGGCTCGACGTACAGGTGCAGCTCGCTGGGCAGCTCGGCCGCGGCGGCGTCGACCTGGTGATAGAAGTCCGAGCGGATGCGCTGGGCGGTGAGCGAGCCCACCACCACTGCGAACGCGCACAGGATCGTGAAGGTCAGCAGCGCCGACACCCCCGCCAGCCGCGTGCGGATCGGCAGCCGGTCGAACGCGGCCGAAACACGCCGGCCCGCACGGCGCAGCGCGCCGCTCAGCTCAGACGCGGAGGACGTACCCCGCTCCCCTGATCGTGTGCAACAGGCGCGGCTCGCTCTGCGCCTCGAGCTTGCGGCGCAGGTTCGACACGAACACCTCGATCGTGTTGGTGGTGGAGAACGGGTCGTACCCCCACACCTCGTCCAGCAGCCGCTGGCGCGAGATCACGATGCGCTCGTTGCGCATCAGATACTCCAGCAGCTCGAACTCCCGCTGTGTCAGCTCGATCGCCCGCTCGCCGCGCAGCACTTCGTGGGTGTCGACATTCAGCGAGAGGTCGCCCACCCGCAGCGGCGCGGTGCCGCGCGGCGGGCGCCGGCGCAGGAGCGCGCGCATGCGCGCCAGCAGCTCCTGGCGATCGAACGGCTTGACCAGGTAGTCGTCGGCGCCCGCGTCCAGCCCCTCCACGCGCGACTCCACCGCGTCGCGCGCGGTGAGGATCAGGATCGGCACGTCGTCGTGCTCGCGCAGCGCGCGCGCCACGTCGAGGCCGTCGATGCGGGGCAGCCCCAGGTCGAGGACGACCAGGTCCGGCGCGAAGGTGCGCCCCTGCTCGAGCGCGGCCTGGCCGTCGCCGGCCGTGCGCACCTCGTAGCCCTCCATGCGCAGCGAGCGCTGCAGCGCCTGGGCAATGTCCTCGTCGTCCTCGACCACGAGCACGCGGGGTGATCTGGTGTAGTCGCTCACGCTGTGATCCATGTGTATAGAGAAGCGGTAAAGCGATGGTAAGCCCCGCGCGGCGTTTGCAGGGCGGAAGGGTCCGGGCGGCCGGCGTCGAAGCGTGAGCGGAGGATGTCTGCCAGCTCGAAGCGAGGGAGGGCCGCGCGCGGCCGCGCCGCCGGCCGCGGCCGGCGCGCGCCGTCGCGACGCGGCGCGCGCGGTCGGCGCGGCCGGCTGTCGCTGCGCGTGCCATCGCTCTCGATCGGCGGCCCACTGCGCATGCCGGTGCTCGACCAGCGCCGGCGCGATGTGCTGGGGCTCGCGCTGATCGCGCTGGGCGCGTTTTTGGCGTTCGTGCTGTACGGCAGCTGGAACGGGGGCAGCGCGGGGCGCGCGCTGAGCACCGCGCTGGGGTTCCTCGTCGGTCGCGGGCGCGTGCTGACCCCGCCGGTGCTGGTCGCGGCGGGCGGCGCGCTCCTGTGCGCGCCACTGCTGCCCGACTCCAGGCCCCTGCGCGGCGGCGCGCTGTGTCTGGCGGCCGCGCTCCTACTGGCGCTCGCCGCGGGCACGCTCGGCGTGAGCCCCGGGCCACACGGCCGCGGCTCCCGCTGGTCCACGCCCTTCCTGGAGCACCGCGGAGGCGTCGCGGGGCAGGCGCTCTACGAGCTCGCACACCCGCTCGTGCAGCAGCTGGGGGTCGACATCCTCGTGGTGTTCCTGCTCCTGGTGGGCGTCGTGCTGCTGACGGGCGCATCGGTCGCGGCGCTGCTGCGCACCGCGGGCGGCGGCCTGATCGACTCCACACGCGTGGTGCGGCGCATCGCGGCGAGCGAGCGGTCCGGCGATGACGCGCGCGAGCGAACCCGCGATGCGATGGAGGGCCCCGGCGGCGACGATCGGTCGGCGCGCGGCGCGATCGCGCCCCCCGAGCCCGAGATGGCGCAGCTGGTGGTGCGCGCGACGCACGTGGAGGCGCCCTCGCTCGATTTGGGCGGGCGCGAGGGCGAGCCCGCAGGCGACGGCGGCGACGGGGCCGGGTCGGAATGGTCCCCGCGCGGGCTGCTCGGCGCCCGCCAGCCCGACACGGACACCGCCACGGGAGAGGATGCGAGCGCGGGGGGGGATCCGGGCGCGGGGGAAGCCGACGAGCAGGACGAGGCGCCGGCCGGCGTGGGTGCGACCCTCGGCCGCGAGGCGCTCACGCCCGCCGGCAGGCTGCGCGATGTGGTGACCGACGATCCCAACTTCGTCTGGAGGCTGCCCTCCGCGGGGCGCCTGCTGGCGCGCTCGAGCGCCGAGCAGGCGCGCCCCGACACCGCCGGCCAGGAGCGTGTCGCCGCGAGCCTGCTGGAGGCGCTCGGCCACTTCGGCGTGCAGGCCCAGGTGATCGGCACCGTGAGCGGCCCGCACATCACCCGCTATGAGCTGCGGCTGGCGCCGGGCACGAAGGTGGGCAAGGTGGCTCAGCTCAAGGACGACCTGGCCTACGCGCTCGCGGCCACCGACATCCGCATCCTGGCGCCGATCCCCGGCAAGCAGGCGGTGGGCGTGGAGGTGCCCAACGCGCGGCGGCGGATCGTGCGCCTGGGCGACGTCTTCCAGGAGCCCCCGCCCGACTGGTCGCCGCTGACGGTGTGGTTGGGCAAGGACGTGGCCGGCAAGGCGATCGGGGCCGATCTGGTCAAGATGCCCCACCTGCTGGTGGCCGGCACGACCGGCGCGGGCAAGTCGGCCGCGATCAACGCGATGCTGGCCAGCGTGCTGCTGCGCGCCACCCCCCACGCGGTGCGGCTCGTGCTGGTCGATCCCAAGCAGGTCGAGCTCAACCACTACGAGTCGATCCCGCACCTGCTGACGCCGGTGATCACCAGCCCGCGCATGGCGGCCAACGCGCTGGCCAACCTGGTGCGCGAGATGGAGCAGCGCTACGGGCTCATGTCGCTGGCGCGCACGCGCGGGCTGCCGGAGCTCAACAACGCCCGGCGCGAGCGCGGTGAGCCGCCGCTGCCGTACATCCTCTGCGTGATCGACGAGCTCGCCGATCTGATGATGGTGGCGCCGGCCGACGTGGAGGACTCGATCATCCGCCTCGCGCAGAAGGCGCGCGCGGTGGGGATCCACCTGGTGCTCGCCACGCAGAGCCCGCGCGTCGATGTGATCACCGGCATGATCAAGGCCAACGTGCCCTCGCGCATCGCCTTCGCGGTCTCCAGCCAAACCGACTCGCGCGTGATCCTCGATCAGAACGGCGCCGAGTCGCTGCTCGGCCAGGGCGACATGCTCTTCAGCCCGGTCGGCACCTCGCGGCTGCAGCGCATCCAGGGCGCCTACATCGACGAGGCCCAGATCGCGACCCTCACCGAGCACTGGCGCCGCCAGGGCGAGCCCGAGCTGCGCGAGGAGCTGCTCGAGGAGGTGCAGCCGCGCGACGGCGACGGCGACGGCGAGGGGGAGGGAGGAGAGGGGTTGCACCCCGATGAGGACCCGCTGCTGCGCGAGGCGATCGTGCTGGTCGCCGAGATGCAGACCGCCTCCACCTCGATGCTCCAGCGCCGCCTGCGCCTGGGCTACACCCGCGCCGGGCGCCTGATCGACATGCTGGAGCGCCGCGGGGTGATCTCCGGTTATGAGGGCTCAAAGCCGCGCCAGGTGCTGATTACAGAGGCCGACCTCCCGCGCGTGCTGGCAGCCCTGCAGAGCAGGTCGGCGCCCGTGGCCGGGCCGCCGCTGGAGGAGAGGCCGCCGCTGCAGGAGAGGCTGCCGGTGGAGGAGAGGCTGCCGCTGGAGGACGGGCCGGCACGGGAGGGCAAGCCGGCACAGGTGGCCGAGCCCTGAGGAGCCTCGAGCGCGTCACCGTCGCCGCGCGTCGGTGCGGACAGCGGCCCGCGCACGCAGAGCAGCTGCGCTCTCCTCGAGCCTTGCGCCGGCGCGCTCGCTCGAACACACCTGTCCGAGGCGCCGTTGGGGGATTCAAAAAGAGGATTCGTTCCGCGCGGAACCAATCCTCAAAACAAAAAACGCAACACCCGCTGCTGGACCGGCGCCGGTGGATGGGCAAGCGCGCGCCCGTTGCGCCGCCGCACCAGTCGCGGCCGATAGCCTGTCCGCAATGTCGGACATAGGCGCCACCCTGCGCGAGGCGCGCATGCGTGCGCGCATCGATATCTCGGAGATCGAGGCCCAGACGAAGATCAGGGCCAAGTACCTGCGGGCGCTCGAGAACGAGGAGTGGGACCTGCTCCCCGGGACCACCTTCGTGAAGAGCTTCCTGCGCACCTATGCGCAGGCACTCGGCCTGGACGGCAGGGCGATCGTGGAGGAGTACAGGGTGCAGTTCGAAGCGCCCGAGCTCGACCACCAACCGCCCAGCGCGAGCGCGCGCCGCGGCGCGCGCCTGACCGAGGGCGCGCCCTCGCGCGGCTACGTGATCCTCGGGAGCGCGATCGGCATCCTGATCGTGCTGCTGATCGTGGGGCTGCTGTCGGGAGGCGGCGGCGGCGGGCACCCGCGCGCGGCGCATTCGGACCTCTCGCGCGCGGAAGCGGCCGCCAGGCACCGCCGCCAGCGCGCCGCGCGCGACCGGGCGGCGCTCGCATTGGGGCCGGCGCCGGTGGCGCTGTCACTCGAACCCTCGGCGCCGGTGTACGTCTGTCTGATAGGCGACGGCGGGCGCAAGGTCATCCCGGGCGTGATCCTGCAGGCCGGCGAACATCGCGGCCCCTACCACGCGCGCCGCTTCGAAGTGGACCTCGGTAACAACGCGGTGACCCTCTACGTCAACGGCGCCGCGGTCGCGGTGCCGCCGAGCTCCACCGCGATCGGATACTCGATCACCAAAACGGAACGGCGCGCGCTCGCCCCGGGCCGTCAGCCCACCTGTGCATGACCCGCGCGGGCGTGCTGATCACCGGCACCGAGGTGCTCTCCGCGCGGGTGCGCGATCGCAACGGGCCGTGGCTGGCGGAGCGGCTCGAGGAGCTCGGGATCGACCTGACGCAGATCACGATCGTGGGCGACCGCGCGGGCGAGATGCTGGCGGCGCTGCGCGCGATGGCCGTGGAGGGGGTGGACCTGATCGTGACCACCGGGGGCCTCGGCCCGACGGCCGACGATCTCACCACCGAGGTGGTCGGCGAGTTCCAGGGCCGCGAGATGGTGGTCGACCGCGCCTTGGAGGAGCGGATAGCGGCGATCGTGCGCCCGCTGGCCCAGCGGCTGGGCGCGGAGGGCAGCGAGGCGATGGAGCAGGGCACCCGCAAGCAGGCCACCGTGCCGCGCGGCGCGACGGTGCTGGAGCCGGTCGGCACCGCGCCGGGCCTCGTCGTGCCGCCCACCGCCCCCGCCACGCGGCCCACCGTGGTGGTGCTGCCCGGGCCGCCCCGCGAGCTCCAGCCGATGTGGCGCCACGCGATCGCCAGCGAGCCCTTCCGCGCGGCGAGCGTGGGCGCGGCCCGCCGCGAGCACCGCACCCTGCGCCTCTTCGGGATCGCCGAGTCGCAGATCGCGCAGACGCTGCGCGACGCGCAGGCGCGGGGGATCGACCTGGATGCGCTGGAGATCACCACCTGCCTGCGTCGCGGCGAGGTCGAGGTGGTCACCCGCTTCGAGCCGCCCGCGCAGCGGAACTACGAGGAGCTGGTCGCGCTGGTGCGCGAGCTCCATCCGCGCGCCCTCTTCTCCGAGGACGGCCGCTCGATCGATGAGCTGCTCGCCGCGATGCTGCGCGGCGGGGACGGCCGTGGTGGCGAGGGCGGCGTCGGCGCCGAGGGCACGCGCGCCAGCGATGGCGGCGCAGCTCGCACCATCGCGCTCGCGGAGTCGTGCACCGGCGGGCTGCTGGCGGCGCGCCTGAGCGACCTCCCCGGCGCGTCGCGCTACCTGCTCGGCGCGATCGTGTCGTACTCGAACGAGGTGAAGGTCTCAGAGCTGGGTGTCGATCCGCTGCTCATCGACCGCTGCGGCGCGGTGTCGGCCGAGGTCGCGCGGGCGATGGCGCTCGGCGTGCGCGCGCGCCTGCGCGCCGACGTGGGTGCGTCGGTCACCGGGGTCGCCGGCCCGGAGGGAGGCACGGCCGAGAAGCCGGTGGGCCTGGTGTGGTTGAGCGTGGCCACATCATCGGAGGAGGCGGTGCTGACGCGCGCGGTGCGCCTGCCCGGCGGGCGCGCCGATGTGCGCGAGCGCGCCACCACCGTGGCGATGCACCTCATCCGGCGCGCGCTGCTCGAGGCGGGCGCCGGCGCTCCGGACCGTGCGGCCGGGCCCGGGCAGGCGGACGGAGCGGCCGGACTCGGTGACACCGGCGGGGTGGGCGGCTTGGAGCGGGTCGCCTCGAGTGAGGAGCGCGAGCGGGGCGCGTGAGCGCGTCGGCGCGCCTGTTCATCGCGATCGACCCTCCGGCACCGGTGCGGGGGGAGCTGTTCGCCTGGACGCGCGCCGCCACCAGGCC
>WQXW01000086.1 GCA_009781575.1 Solirubrobacterales bacterium | reverse complement strand
TGGATCCGGATGCCGAGTTCGCGGCAATCCTTGGCGAACCTTTTGGCGACGTCGACCCGCATGCCCTTCTTGATGTTGTGGAGGATCTGCTGGTTGCCGCTCTCATAGCCGACCAGCAGGAGTCTCAGGCCGTTGTCGCCCATGACCTTGAGCGTGGCGCGCGGCACATTGGCCTTGGCGTTGCAGGACCAGACGACGCCGAGCTTGCCGAGCTCCCGCGCGATCGCCTCGCGCACCGCATCCAGCGGCGGATAGGGCGACTCGTTGCTGGCCAGGCGCGCCACCGATCCATCCTGCGCGTAGCCCTCCGCGGCCGGGTAGACCGGGATCTGCGCGATCCGCTGGGAGAACTCGAGCGCCATGGGGCCAATTGTGGCGGAATGCGCCTCAGCGAGCGCGTTTGCTGTGCGCGCCCGCGCCGCCGCCACTCAGCACGAGCGAGCGCGTGAGCTGCCAGCTGCCGCCCAGCACATCTTCGACCGAGAGCCGCAGCTGCGCCGTGAGCCTGTGCTTGGCGTGCAGCAGTTTGCTGCCCGTTCCGTTGAGGCTCATCGCGATCGTGCCGGTCCCTTTGGTGGCGATCGTCAGATGGACGGTGCCGATCAGGAGCTGTTTGGCGGTCTTCTTCTTGTGGTGCTTGGCGGCCGGCGCCGATGCGTAGAGGCTGGCTGTCACCGCGCACGCCGGTGGGCATGCGGCGTGGCCCAGCGCAATGCTCCCCGCCCCCGAGAGCGTGGCGCCGGGCCCGGGCAGCCCGAGTGCGCTGGCCAGTTCGGCCACGCCCAGGTGAGTCAGCGGCGGCGCGGGTTCTTTGACCGTCACGGTGTTGGTCACGATCTGCGGCGGCCCCGTGGGCGGCGGCGGCGGCGGTGGCGCGGGGCCCACGTGCACCGTCTTGGTGAGCGTGTTGGTGTTGCCGTACCTGTCGACCGCGGTGAGGGTGACGTTGTAATTGCCCGAGCGGGCGTATGTGTGTGACGCGCTCGCTTCCGGGGTGCCCGTTTGCATGCCGTCGCCGAAGTCCCACATCCAGTACACCGCCGGATCGCCCGCTTCACCGGAGGCCGCGCCGTTGAACGCGGCCGGTGTGGTTGCCGTCGCCCCCGCCGGCGGCGTGAATTCCGTGGGCAGCATACGCTGCGCGCAGCCCCCTTCGAACTCGCCGGCCCGGTTGCTCCACTCGCTCTGCAGGTAGTAGTGCCCGCCGCTGATTTCCTGGTTGAAAAGGGTACCGGGGATGATTTCTGTTTCGCTGACCATCGTCGCCGGCGCGCCGCCGATCGCAACACCGTAGGGGTCGAAGGTATTCGGCGGACTGGCGCACTTGTCACCAACCTCCTGGCCGATCGCGTCGAACCAACCGTGTTCGAGTGGGTCGGTGATTATCTCGTTGTGCTCGTGGCTTGCGGAATCGAGCGTCCCGTCGGCGCCTTCCGCTGCTTCCCCGTTTGGATGCTCGAATGCGTCGCAGCCAGACACGTTGCCGCTGTCGGGGATGCTGCCGTACAGCACGGTTTCTTTGTTGGGTTCGAAGCTCTTGTGGTAAGCGCAGTAACCGCCGGGCGCCAGCGCGCAGGCATTTTCTTCCGATGTTTTTTCGCCCGCGCCGTTGAAGCACCCGCCGACCCCCGCGGGGGTGAACACAAAGTAAACGTTGCCCAGCCCGGCTCCCCACGTGTTGCCCTGGAGATTCGCAGCCGCACGAGCGTTCGTGATCTCCTGCTGCAGGTCGGTGTCGGTGACACAGATCCCGTTGGGAGTTGCGGCGTCTTCGCAGAGCCCCGCCGTGGTGCCGGATGCCGGGAGGGGTTTTGTGTCTTTGGAGAGCACGTCAGATTCCGCTTCGAAGGAGACCTTGTATTCGCCGGGCTTGTAAACGCCGGGGGCGCTTTCTTCGCCGTACTGGGCGCCGACGGAGTAGACGTTGGAGCTGCGGCTGCTGGCGTCGCGCACCCCTTCGAAGTATTTCTCGATCAGCGCCTTGTAGGGGGCGCCGATCGGATGTTTCTGTTCTGGCGTCCCTTCCCAAAAGATCAGGTGGACGGTGTGCGCGTGCACCACCTGGCCTCCCCAGTAGCAGAGATCGGCGCCGGGGTCGGCGCCCTTGCTGCAGTTGGGGGTGGGCCCCGTTTCGGCGGCTTTCAGCGACCCCGGCGCGCCTTCGGCTTTGGCCGCTTTCAGCGCGGTGGAGATCGCCCGTTCACGGCTCACGCTCGCCGGGGAGCCGTCTTTGACGAGCATCACGCCGCGGAAGCGGGGGAAGCCCGGGAGCGGCGATCGCACGGGCGTGGCAGCCGGGGCCGGGCCGGGCGTGGCGGCCATCAACGCCCATCCGCAGAGCATCCCTGCCCCGATAGCGCGCGTCAAGGACCTCCCGCTCATGGCCCTGCCTTTCCGCTCGTATCCATCCGGCTCCTAAACCTTACTGCGCGGCGTTCAGATCGGTCCGCAGCCCCTCGGCGCCGCGCAGGTACACGTGGCGCGCCGGCGCGCCGTCGGCAGCGTAGTAGTGGATCAGCACCCGGATCACACGCGCCAGCGCGCCGCGCACGGGGATCTCGCGCGCGCACAGCAGCGGCACCCGCTCGAAGCCCAGCGCGCGCGCGGCCACCGCGGGGAACTCCGCGTCGAGGTCCTCGGTGGCGGTGAAGATGCAGCTCACCACATCCTCGGGTGAGAGCGCATTGCGCTCGCGCAACTCCCGCAGCAGCTCGGTGGTGGCCGCCAGGATCGCTCCCGCCTCGTTGTGCTCGACGGTGATGGCCCCGCGGAGTGCTTGCAGTCGCATGGCCGGCGATTGTCTCAGAGCGCGCGCTCCTCATCGCGCGCCGCCGCCCGCAGCCGCTCCACCTCGCGCTCGCTCAGCCGCCGGTGCTCGCCCGGCGCGAGGTCGCCCAGCGCGAGCGGGCCGAAGCGCACGCGTTGCAGGCCCACCACGCGGTGGCCGACCGCCTCGCACATGCGCCGCACCTGGCGGTTGCGGCCCTCGTGGATCGTGATCTCGAGCGCATCCGGCCCGAGCCGGCGCACGCGCGCGGGCGCGGTCCGGCCGTCGCGCAGGCGCACGCCCTCGCGCAGCGCGCGCAACGCGCGCGCGCCCACCGGCGCGCCCTGCACGCGCGCGCGATAGCTCTTCTCCACCTCGAAACGCGGGTGCGTGAGGCGGTGCGCCAGCTCGCCGTCGTTGGTCAGCAGGATCAACCCCTCGCTGTCGGCATCCAGCCGTCCCACCGGGTAGAGGCGCCGCGCCTCGTGCGGGATGAGCTCCACCACCGTTGGGCGCCCCTGCGGGTCGCGCGCGGTGGAGACCACGCCCACGGGCTTGTTGAGCGCGTACACCACGCGCTGCTCGGGGCCCTCGAGCGCGCGGCCGTCCACCGCGACCGCGCTCTGCGGGCCGACCTCGCGCGCGGGATCGCGCACCACCTCGCCTTCCACGGCCACGCGCCCGTCGCGCACGAGCGCCTCGGCGGCGCGCCGCGAGGCCACGCCCGCGTGTGCCAGGTACTTGGCCAGCCGCATTGGGGTGCAACCATTGCACGCACATGGATCTCGAGCTTCTGGAGCGCACGCTGGCCGACGCCGGCGAGCCCGCCTTCCGCGCGCGCCAGGTGTGGGAGTGGCTCGCGCGCGGGGCGGCCGACTATGAGGCGATGAGCAACCTGCCCGGCGCGCTGCGCGCGCGGCTGGCGCGCGAGCTGCCGCTGTCGACGCTGGAGCTGCGCGAGGAGTCGCGGGCGCGCGACGGCACGCGCAAGGCGCTCTTCCACACGCGCGACCACAGGCCGCTGGAGGCGGTGGCGATGCGCTTCGCGGACGGCCGGCGCTCGGTGTGCCTCTCCTCCCAGTCGGGCTGCCCCCTGACCTGTACCTTCTGCGCGACCGGCTCGATGCGCTTCGCGCGCAACCTCACCGCCTCGGAGATCATCGACCAGGCGCTCCACTTCCGCCGCACCGAGCCGCTGTCGCACTGCGTGTTCATGGGGATGGGCGAGCCGATGCTCAACCTCGACTCCGTGCTGGAGGCGTGCGCGCGGCTGCCCGACATCGGCATCTCCCACCGCCGTGTCACGATCTCCACGGTCGGCTGGATCCCGGGGATCGAGCGGCTCGCCGACAGCGGGTTGCCGGTGCGCCTGGCGCTCTCGCTGCACGCGCCCGAGGACGCGCTGCGCTCCGAGCTGATGCCGATAAACGAGCGCTTTCCCCTGAGCGATGTGCTGCAGGCGTGCCGCGCCTTCCACGCGCGCCGGCGAAGGCGGGTGTTCGTCGAGTACGTGATGCTCGCCGGGGTCAACGACCGCTACGAGCAGGCGCTCGCGCTTGCGCGCCTCTTGGGCGGGCCCGGCGAGGCGGTCTTCAAGGTCAACCTCATCCCCTACAACCCCACCCACGCGGCCTTCCGGGGCTCGAGCCGCGCGGCGATCGGGTCCTTCAAGGCCGCGCTCACAGAGCACGGCATCCCCGCCACGGTACGGCTCACGCGCGGGCGCGAGATCGACGCCGCCTGCGGGCAGCTCGCCGCCGCCAGGGAGCAGAGCCCGAGCGCTGCACCCGCCGCCCCATGAAAATGCGCATTTTGCGGGAATCTGGCGCGTGAGGCCTAGAACACACCCGTCCGAGGCGCCGTTGTGGGATTTGTTTTGAGGATTCGTTCCGCGCGGAACCAATCCAAAAAACAAAACACGCAACGGCCGCTGCTCGACCGGCACCGGCACCGGCACCGCTGGAGCGCCTACTCGCCCAGCGGCTGCGGGGCGCCGGAGCGCGCCTCGCCGGCGCGGAGCAACCGCTCGCGCAGCTGCGCCTGCTCCTCCGGGCTGGGGTCCCACTGCGAGGGGTCGGGCAGCTCATCGAGCGAGCCCAGGCCGAACAGCTTCTGAAAGAGCGTGGTGGGCGCGTACAGCACGGCGCCGAACTGCGAGCGCCCCACCTCCTCGATCAGGCCGCGCTCGAGCAGCGAGGAGGCGGCGGAATCGGCGTTCACGCCCCTGATGCGCGCGATCTCCGGGCGCGAGATCGGGCGCAGATAGGCCACGATCGCGAGCGTCTCGATCTGGGCGGGCGTGAGCGTGGCCACGCGCGTGCTGGACAACAGGCGCCGCGCGGCCCGCTCGGAGGAGGGGTCGCTGGCGAGCGTGAACCCGCCGCCCAGCTCGCGCAGCACGATCCCGCGCTCGCCCGGCGAGAGGCGCTCTGCCAGCTCGGCCAGCAGCTCCACGATCTCCTCCCCGCCGCACTTCATCGCCGCAGCCAGCTCGGCCGGCGCGACCGGCTCGGGCGCCAGGAACAGCAGCGCTTCCAGCACGTTGAGCCGCTCGTCGCTCAACCGGCGATCCCCTCGACGCGCGCCAGTTGCGCGGGCGCCTCCGCGGGCACCGGCGCGGGCACCGGCGCCGGCACCGGCACCGGGGCGATCGCGGGCGCGGGCGCGGGCGCGGGCACCGGGGACACCGCGTGGATCGCGATCTCGCCGAAGCTCTCACGCTGCTCCCAGCGCGCCTCGCCACGCCGGTGGAGCTCCAGCAGCGCGAACAGCGTGACCGCCACGGTGGCGCGGTCGTCGGCGTCGCGCACCGCCTCATCGAAGGTGGTGGTGCCGCCGCGCAGGAGCGCGCGCAGGTGCTGCAGGCGCTCGGTCACGCTCACACGCGGCGGCGGCAGGTGGCGCAGGCTGATCGTGGGCGGCATGCGCAGCAGTGCCCCGATCGCGGCGCCCAGCGCGTGGGGGTCTTCGGAGCCGTCCTCGCCCTGCTCCACGGCCACGCGGCGCAGGTGCGCGGGGAGGGGCGCGCGGCGGAAGCGCACGCCCGACTCGCCGGCCAGCCGCTCGCGCAGGTGCTCCCCCGCGCGGCGGTAGCGGAGGGCCTGCAACATGCGCTCCAGCAGCTCCTGGGCGGCCTGCTCGGGCTCGAGCTCCGCGAGCTCCTCCTCCTGCTCGTGGCCGATGAGCAGGCGCGACTTCAGCTCCAGCAGCGCGGCGATCAGCACGATGAACTCGGTGGCCGACTCCAGATCGAGCTCCCCCGAGCGCTCCAGGTGGTCCAGATAGGAGAGCACGACCTCGGCGAGCTGCAGCTCCATGAGGTCGATCTCCTCGCGCAGCACGAGCGCCATCAGCAGATCGAAGGGGCCGGTGAAGACCTCCAGGTCCAGCTCCAGCGCGGCGAGGCTCACCGGCTCACGGTAGCGGGCGGCTCCGACGGGGCGCGCCCACCCCCATGCGCTCGCGCACGTCGGCCACCGTGTCGGAGGCGATCGCGCGCGCGCGCTGGGCGCCGTCGGCGAGCGTGCGCTCCAGCGCGGGCTCATCGCCCCGCAGCCGCTCGTAGCGCTCGCGCACCGGGGCCAAGTGGGCGATCACCGCGCGCGCGACGCCGGCCTTCAGCTCGCCGTAGCCCATGCCGTGCAGCTGCGCTTCCAGATCGGCGGGCGCCACCGCGCGCACCGCGGCGAGGATCTCCAGCAGGTTTGAGACGCCGGGCTTCTCGGGCGCGCGCGCGATCTCGCTGCCGGAGTCGGTCACCGCGCGGCGAAACTTGTGCTCGATCGCGGAGGGCTCGTCCAGCACGTAGATGGTGCCCTCCTCGCTGCCCCCGGTGGTGGACATCTTGCGCTCGGGGTGTTGCAGGTCCATGATCCGCGCGCCCACCGGCGGGATGCGGTGCGCGGGGACCACGAGCGTGTCGCCGTAGCGCGCGTTGAAGCGCGTGGCGATGTCGCGCATCAGCTCCACGTGCTGGCGCTGGTCCTCGCCCACCGGCACCTCCTGGGCGCGGTAGGCCAGCACGTCGGCGGCCTGGAGCACGGGGTAGAAGAAGAGCCCCGCGGAGACCAGCTCGCGCTGCGCGGCGGCCTTGTCCTTGAACTGGTGCATGCGCGTGAGATCGCCGTAGGCGGTCACGCTCGACAGCAGCCACGTGAGCTCCGAGTGCTCGACCACGTCGCTCTGGCGAAAGAGCACGCACCGCGCGGGCTCGAGGCCCGCGGCCAGCAGGATCGCGGTGGTGTCGTACAGCCGCTCGCGCAGCTCCGCGGGGTCGTGGGGCACGGTGATCGCGTGCAGATCGACGATGCACAGCACCGCGTCGCCGCGCTCCTGCGCCTCCACGTACTGCGTGATCGCCCCGATGTAGTTGCCCAGGTGCTTGCGCCCGGTGGGCTGGATGCCGGAGAAGATGCGCACCGCCACTCAGCCCC
>WQXW01000085.1 GCA_009781575.1 Solirubrobacterales bacterium | reverse complement strand
GAGAGCGCCTGGCCGGGACCGTAGACGTTGAAGAAGCGCAACGCCACCGTCGGGACCCCGTAGGCGCTCCCGGTCACCAGGCACAGCTCCTCGTGGTCGCGCTTGGTGATCGCGTAGATCGAGGTGGGGATCAGTGGCTTGCTCTCGCGCGTGCCCACCGGCGCCAGCGCGCCGGCGCACTGCGGGCAGAGAAGCTCCCACTGGCGCGCCAGCAGTTGCTCCTCGGGTCGCGGCGGCGGCGCCATGCGGCCGTGCTCGGGGCATTCGTACTCGCCCTCGCCGTAGATCGACATCGATGAGGCCACCACCAGACGCGTGGGCAGCGGCCGCTGCGCCACCAGCCGCTCGAGGAAGATCGCGGTCTGCATGGTGTTGCGCTCGGTGTAGCGCGCGATCTCGTACATCGACTGCCCCACGCCCACCGCCGCCGCGAGGTGGATCACACGCTCGACCCCCGCGAGCGCGCGGTCGGCTGTGGCGCGGTCGCCGACGTCGCCCACGATCAACTCCACCGAGGGCGGCAGCGGGGGCGGGGCGCCCCCATGCACCTGCTCCTCGAGCGAGTCGAGCACCACGACCTCCTCGCCGCGCCGCACGAGCTCGTTCACCACATGGCTGCCGATGAAGCCCGCGCCGCCTGTAACCAACGTCCTCACGCCTCACCTCGCCGTTCTGTGCCCGCCGGTGTGATCCCCATACGTGCGAGACAACGACGGGCCGAGCCGGTTTCTTTTGGCTTGATCGCCTCGACCGGTACCGGCGGATCAAATCGGTTGCGCGAATCTGGCGCCACCTCGCGAACACATCTGTCCGAGGCGCCGTTGGGGGATTTGTTTTGAGGATTCGTTCCGCGCGGAACCAATCCTTAAAACAAAAAACGCAACGGCCGCTGCTCGCCCGGCGACGGCGACGGCGGGGGCGCATGGTGCCTACAGGCGCAGACGCGGCGGCTCGCCCCGAGCACGCAATTCGCGCGCGGCCGATCGTTGCAGGTCGGCCAACTCGAGTGTGGCGGGCGAGCGGTGGATCGCGAGGTGGCGGCGGTGAAGCTCGGCGGCGATCTGGCGCTGATGGTCGTCGATGTGCTCACCGTGGGCGCGCTCGCGCGGCACCAACACGGGGCACACACCGGCGTCGAGCGCGGCCAGCGCCGAGCCGATCCCGGCGTGGGCCACCACGACGTCGGCGCGCCGCATCTCTTCGTCGAGCTCGCCGCTGCTCATGCTTTTGACCCCCTCGATCGGCAGCGCCCGGGTGTCGGTGGCGCCCGTCTGCCACACGACCGACACATCCGCGGGCACGATCTCGATCAGCCGCTCCAGCAGACGGCGGAACCCGAACGCGATCGTGCCGAGGGTGACCACCACACGCTCGATCCGCCGCGCGCCGGCGGCGGTTGGCGCGACCTCGAAGCCGTCGAACACGGAGCCCGCGTACTGCCACCTATCGCTCGCCCAGTGCTCGTACTGTGTGAACAACCGGACTCCCGGGGTGCGGCTGAGGATGTTGCCGGTCAGCGACGGACCGTCGCCCCGCGCGGCGCTCTCGATGTAGATCGGTTCGGCGCCATGCAATCGGGTGATCGGCAGGAACGACAGCGCCGGCGCGGCGCCGGTGCTTATCACCCGCCGGTAGCGGCGCGCGCGCAGCACGCCGCGCGCGGTGCGCGTGTTGCGCGCGGTCTGCATGTAGGCGCGCGGGCCGGTGTGGGGGATGTAGCGCACATCCTCCCCGGCGAGCAGCGAGCGGCTCTGGGGCGTGTCGAACGTGATCCAGGTGCGCTCCTCGCTGGGCTCGGGCAGGCGATCGGCGAGTCTGCGCAACTGTGCCAGGTGGCCCCCGCCGGATGCGACCAGCAGGTCGGCCATCAGAGCCCGCGCCGCCCCACGACGTGGGGCACGGTGCGCAACATGATCTTGATGTCGCCCCACAGCGACCAGTTGGCGACGTAGAGGTAGTCGATCGCGACCATCTCCTGCAGCGGCACGCGCGCCGGGCCGAGGATCTGCCACGGGCCGGTCATGCCCGGCATCAGCTCCAGGCGCCGGCGATACCAGCCGCGGATGCGGTCGTCCTCGTCGACCACCAATGGGCGCGGCCCCACGATGCTCATCTCGCCCCGCAGCACGTCGAACAGCTGCGGCAGCTCGTCCAGGGCGCTCTTGCGCAGCACCCCGCCCACCCGGGTTGTGCGCGGGTCGTGTGCGATCTTGAAGAGGCCCTCCTCGGCCTCGTTGAGTCCGCGCAGTGACTCCTTCAGCTCGTCGGCGCCGCGCACCATCGTTCTGAACTTGAACATGTGGAAGCGCTCGCCGTCCTGGCCGACGCGCAGCTGCCTGAAGAACACCGGTCCGCGGCTGTCCAGCTTGATCGCGAGCGCGATCAGCGCCATCACAGGCGCGCACACGAGCAGGATCAGCGAGGCGCCGAGCACGTCGAACGCGCGCTTCACGGCGGCCGAGGAGCGTGTGAGCTCGAAACGCCGCACGCCCATCACGGTCACGCCGTGCAGATCGTCGAACTCCACCGAGGAGCCCACCACCTCGAGCACGCGAGGCAACACGCTCACGCGCACGCCAACCGCCCGGAGCGTCCTGACGAGGTCGAGCATCTCGCCGCTCTCGGTGCGGCCCGGCGCGATTATCGCGCGATGCACGTCGAGTGACTCGGCGAGCTCGGCGATCTCCAGCAGGCGCTCCGAGGAGAGCGCGTCCGCGGTCCAGAGCGCCACCTCGTCGGCGTCCACCTGAGCCACCACCTGTGCCTTGATGCCGCCGTGGCCGGTCAGCTTGGAGCAGACCGTGCGCGCGGCCGCGGAGTCCCCAATGAAGAGGCAGCGCTCCGGCGGCGCGATCCGCAGCGCCAGCGTGCGTGCCAGCGCTCGTGTCAGGAGCAGCAGCGAGAACAGCGCCAACCACAGCAACAGCAGTTCGCCTCTGTGCAGCGTGCTGCCCTGCGTCACCCCGCCGGCCAGCCAGGCGACCAGCGCGCTGAGCGTGGCGACCTCGAACAGCTTGGGCGCCTCGTCGAGCGTCGTCTTGCGCAGCAGCGTGTCGTCGCGGTCGTACAGGCCCAGCAGCTTTGCGCCCACCAGCAGGATCGGCACGCCCGCCAGGCCCTCCCACCCCAGCTGCAGCGGCCGCGAGGCCAGCAGCACGGTGAGCCCGAACGCTCCCACGAACGCCAGCGCATCCGCGGCGAGCAACATCCGCCTGAACAGCGCGTCACGGCGCATCCCTGCGCGCGATCCGAGCGTTCTGGCCCGAAGCTCGGTCTGCCTGGCGCCGAGCGGTTGCTGGCTGCTGCGCGGCGGCTGGCGCGCCCGATCGCCGGCTCGCCGGCGCCGCGACACCCCGGTGCGCGTGCGCACCGGGGTGTCGGCATGGACGTCCGCAGCGGGGGCCGCCTGTGTCGAGCGGTGGCCACCTCTACGCATGCCGACGGAACGCATCAGCCGGGTCGATCTTTTGCCGCGCCACCCAATTTGGGACAGGCGCAGCGCCGGCGGGCGCCGCCCGGCCGCCGCCCGGCCGCGCAAAAAACGAGCGCAAAAACGAGCCGCGCCGACACGTTGCTTGCGGTGATGGAGTTTGCGCTCATACTTCGCGAGCTGGCGCGTCGCCGGCTGCTGCTGGCGCTCGGAGTCGCGGTGGCCGCGATTGCGGCCCTCTTCAGTGTGTACCGCGTGGAAGGCTCCAAACTCGTGGCGCGCAGCCTGCAGTACTCGAGCGCGAGCACCGAGGTGCTGGTTGACACACCGTCGTCGATGCTCGGCAACGTGTCCCAGTCCTTCGAACAGGTGAGTGCGCGTGCCACGATCTACGCCAACTTCATGGTGAGTCCCGGCGTGCTGAAGGTGATCGGCGAACAGGCCGGGATCCCCGGCGAACAGATTTATGCCGCCGGTCCCATCCCGCCCAACGAGCCGCGCATCGTGCTCGAGCCGACCGCGCTCAAGCGCAACGTGCAGATCACCGGCGAGACCGATCCCTACCGGCTCGACTTCGAAAGCCAGCCCAACCTGCCGACGATCATCATCAACTCGCAGGCCCCCACCACGACTCAGGCGGTGGCGCTGGCCAATGCGGCCGCGGCCGGCCTGCGCAGCTACGTCGACGGTGTCGAGCGCGCCGAAGGGATTCCCCCGCATCGGCGGGTCAGGATCCGCCAGCTCGGCTCGGCCCACGGCGCGGTGGTGAACGGCGGGGTCAGCAAGGGCCTGGCCACGATCGTGTTCATCGTGGTGTTCGTGGTGTGGTGTCTTCTGATCCTCGCGGTAACCCGGTTCCGCAGGAACTGGCGCGCGAGCGGCGTGCTGGCGCAGGAGTGGCAGGTGCCGGAGACCGCGGGCCCCGAGGTCCCCGAGGTCCGGCGCGGCGACGCCGAGACCGAGCGCGCCCAGGCGCGGCGCGGCGATGCCACGGCCGAGGTCCGGTTGGGCGATGCCACGGCCGAGCGCCCCCAGGCCCGGCGCGGCGACGCCGCGGCCACAGCCGGCAGGCGATGAGCCCGCCGCCGGCGCCGCGGGTGCGCGACGCATTTCCCCACACCAGGCGGCCGTTGCCCTGGATTCTGTGCGCGTTTGTGGGGATGTTGTTCCTCGTGCCGATCGCGTCGACCCAGCTGAAGGTGAGTCTGCCGGTGGATTCGAAGATCGACCGTTTTGCGGTGATCGGCCTGCTCATAAGCTGGTTCTGGGTCGGCGGCGACCAGCGCGCCTTCCTGCGCACGCGTCGCTCCAAGCTGTTTGTCACCGCGGCCGGCATCTTCCTGGCGCTCGCGGTGGCGAGCCTGCTGCTCGACAGCGGGCGAATCGTCAACCTGGGCACGCTCGAACTCTCCGCCAAGCGCTTCGCACTGCTGGGCTCGTTCCTGATCTTCGCCTGGTTCGCGCTCACCGCGCTGCGCTTCGAGGACGTGCGGGGCTTCGGCACCTACCTGATCGGTCTCGCGGTGGTGATGTCGATCGGGATGCTGATCGAGCGGCGGACCGGCTACAACATCTTCTACGAATGGACCCGCACGGTGCTGGGGCCGATCGCGAACGTCGAAGCGGCGCCCACCAACATCCATCCGATGTTCGGCAGCGAAGGACGCCTGGTGGTGGTCGGACCGACGCAGCACGGATTGGCGGCGACCACGATGCTGGTCGTGGTGATGCCGCTCGCGCTGCTGCGCGTGCTGGACGCCACCTCGCGCCGGTCGTGGTGGCTGAACGCGATCGCTTTTGCGCTGATGCTCACCGCGGCGCTGGCGACCGACCGCAAGACGGCCGTGGTGGTGCCGGTCGTGATGGTGCTGTACATCGCGTGCTACCGCCCGCGCAAGGTGCTGCGCCTGGCACCGCTCGGGCTGGTGGCGCTGATCGGGATCGCGCACCTCGCCTCTCCCGGCGCGCTCGGCACGGTGCTCAACCTGAACAACGCCCAGACCAGCAGCTCGACCACCCACCGCGTGGGTGATTTCACCGACGTGGCCCCCGACATCGTCGCGCACCCGGTGCTGGGCCGCGGCTACGGCACCGTCAACTCCGACAAAGCGACCGAATTCAGGATCAACGACGACGAGTACATCGACGTGCTGTGGGAAGTCGGCGCCTTCGGGCTGCTCGCGTTCATGTGGATGATTCTCGCTCCGGTCGTGCTCGCGCGCGGCGCGATCCGCGCACGCGCGCCGAACGCGTCGCTCGCGCTGGCGACCTCGGCCGGGTGCGTGGCGTTCTTCGTGGCGTGCGCGCTGTTCGACGCGCTCGCCTTCCCCCAGGCGCCGTACATGTTCTTCCTGATCGCGGCGCTCACCACGATCGCCGCCGCGGGACCGGAGGGCAACGTGGTGCCGGCGCGCGAGCTGGTGCGCCAGCTCGCAGGGCGGCGTCGCGCGGTCCCCGCGACGTGACCGGCTCCCGCGACTCGACCGGCCAGATTTGCGGATCAACATCGTCATAACGGGCTTTCGCGCCACGCGCACCACCGCCGGCCACGAAGTCCTCTTCGAGTACGCCAATCGGCTGATCGAGCGCGGTCACGACGTGGCGATCATCACCACCTCGCCCAGCGAGAGTCCGCGGTGGTTCGATCTGAAGGCCCGCCTGATCCAGCCACCGAAGAGCGCGCCGGTGCGCGCCGGAGTGCGCACCGCGTTGCGCTACGGCGCCCATCGCCTGGGGGCCGGCTCAAAGCGGTCGGTCAAGGAGGCGCTCAGCGGGGTGTGCGCCGGGGTGGCGCCCTCCGCTGCCGCGCTCCCCTACCGCCGCGCCGCCGCGCTCGAGCGCTTCGCGCGCGCGGTGCCGCCCGCGGACGTCACGCTCGCCAGCGGGGCGCTGACCGCGCTGCCGGTGTACCTCTACGGCACCGGCGTGCGGGCCTACTTCATGCAGCACTACGAGACCTACTTCACCACCGAGGAGAACCTCGAGTGGCAGCGCCTCTACGAGCTCGAGGCGGAGCTGTCCTACAAACTGCCACTGCACAGGATCGCCAACTCCAGCTGGCTGGCCCAGCACGTGCGCGAGCGTCACGGCGGCGAGGTGCAGCTGTGTGTGAATGGGTTCGATCACCAACGCTTCTTCCCCGAGGGAAGCCCCACCGAGGCGCCGCTGACCGTGGTCAGCTACTCGGGGCGCAAGGCCAGGTGGAAGGGCTTCCCGGAGGCCGCCGAGGCGATGCGGCTGGTCCGGGAGCGCCTCGGCGAGGTGCGCTGGCGCGTGTTCGGCGACGAGGCGCTGCTGCCCCCCGACAACCCGATCGCGCCGTATGAGTCGATCGGCGTGGTGGACGCGCCCGCGATCCGCCGACTCTATTCCGAGGCCCACATCGCGCTGTGCCCGGCGTGGTATGAGAGCTTTGCGATGTACCCGATCGAGGCGATGGCCTGCGGCTGTGCGGTGGTCAGCACCGAATTTGGCGTCGAGGATTATGCCCGGCACGAGCGCAACGCGCTGATCGCGCGCGCCCGCGATCCCCAGGCGATGGCCGACGCGGTCGTGCGCCTCGCGCGCGACACCGCTTTGCGCGGCCGCATGATCGCGCAGGCCCGGCGCGACATCCAGGCATTCAGCTGGGAGCGCTCGGCGGACCGCATGGACGAATTGCTCGGCACGCTCGTGGCCGGCGATCGCGCGGCGGACTCGTGGCCGGCGGCCGGGTTGGGGTGCGGCTCTCCTGGAGGGACGACGATTCCGCTTTCTCGAGCGGTTTTTTGAGCGGCGTGTCGTGTCCGATGCGCTACAAGCAGCGCTTTGACCCGCGCCGGCGCCTCGAG
>WQXW01000084.1 GCA_009781575.1 Solirubrobacterales bacterium | reverse complement strand
GATGTCCGCTCCGACCCCCGCGCCCGCGCGCTCTCAGAGGTGCGCGGAGAGGTGAGCTGTGAGGGAGTGTCATTCGCCTATGAGCCCGCGCATCCGGTGCTCGAAGATGTGAGCTTTCACGTGCACGCCGGTGAGGTCGTGGCGCTCGTGGGCCCCACCGGCGCGGGCAAGAGCACGCTGGCGAGCCTGGTGCCGCGCTTCTTCGACCCCGACTGCGGCAGCGTGGCGATCGACGGTCACGACCTGGCGGAGCTCGAGCTCGCGAGCGTGCGCGCGGCCTCCTCGCTGGTGTTGCAGGAGTCGTTTCTCTTCCCGGTGTCGATCGCCGAGAACATCGCCTACGGCCGCGCGGGCGCGGGGCGCGCGCAGGTCGAGCGCGCCGCGCGCGCGGCGAATGCGCACGAGTTCATTCAACGCCTGCCCGAGGGCTATGACACTGTGATCGGCGAGCGCGGCGCCACGCTCTCCGGTGGCGAGCGCCAGCGCGTCGCGATCGCGCGCGCGCTGCTGAAGGACGCGCCGATCCTGATCCTCGATGAGCCCACCAGCGCGCTGGACGCGCACACCGAGCACGAGCTGATGGGCGCGCTGGAGAACCTGATGGCCGGGCGCACCACGCTGATCATCGCCCACCGCCTCTCGACGATCCGGCGCGCCGACACGATCCTCGTGCTGGAGGGCGGGCGGCTGGTCGAACGCGGCTCGCACACACAGCTCGCCGGCGGCGGCGGCGTGTATGCGCGCCTGCACGCGTTGCAGTTCGCGCGGCAGGGGGCCGACAGATCGCGGTTGGCGCCCGAGGGAGCGCGCGCATGAGCGCCGCCACCGGGTCGGGGTCCGCGCTGCCGGGACCACGCGCAGCCGGCGCCCCCAAGGGCCGCATCATCGTGTTCGGGATCGCGTTCTGGTTCCCGCTGGCGGGCGTGACCTTCCAGTTCCTGCACTACCTGCTCGGCCTGCGGCGGCTGGGCTGGGATGTTTACTACGTGGAGGACTCCGGCCGCTGGGTGTACGACCCGTGGCTGAACGATCGCACGCCCGATGCCTCGCGCAACGTGGCGGCGGTGGCGCCGATACTCGAGCAGCACGGCTTCGCGGGGCGTTGGGCGTTTCGCGGCGCCTACGACGGGGGCCGCTGCTATGGAATGAGCGAGCAGGAGCTCCTGCGGCTCTATCGCGAGGCGGACGCGTTCCTGAACGTGACCGCCTCGCAGGAGCTGCGCGAGGAGCACCTCGCCTGCCCGCGGCGGATCTATGTGGAGTCGGACCCGTTCCCCGTGCAGGTGCGCGCGCACGCGGGCGACGCGGAGACGCTCGAGGCGCTCGCGCGCCACGACACGCACTTCTCCTTCGGCGAGAACCTCGGCGCACCCGACTGCCTGGCGCCGAACGGCACGGTGCGGTGGCTCCCCACGCGCCAGCCGGTGGTGACCGACCTCTGGGACGCGGGGCCACCCGCCAACGGCCACTACACCACGATCACCACGTGGCACAACAAGGGCAAGGACATCGAGTACAACGGCGATCGCTGGTACTGGACCAAGGATCGCGAGTTCGTCAAGCACCTGGACCTGCCCGCGCGCACGGGCGTGCCGTTTCGGATCGCGGTGGGCGAGGCGGCACACGGGCTGCTGGCGGAGCACGGCTGGCAGAGCACCTCCTCGCTTCAGGTGTCGCGCGACATGGACGCCTACCGCGCGTACATCTGCTCCTCGCGCGCCGAGTTCACGGTGGCGCGCGACCAGTACGTGCGGCCGCGCACCGGCTGGTTCAGCGACCGCAGCGCGTGCTACCTGGCGGCGGGCCGCCCGGTGATCACGGAGGAGACCGCGTTCAGCAAGTTCCTGCCCACCGGCGAGGGGCTGTTCGCCTTCTCGAGCACCGACGACGCGGCGGCGGCGATCGAGGCGGTGGAGTCCAACTATGCGCGCCACAGCCGCGCCGCGCGCGAGGTGGCGCGCGAGCATTTCGCCGCCGAGCGGGTGCTGGCGAGTCTGCTGGAGCGCGCGGGGCTGTAGGGATGGCGTCCAACGCGCTGATGGCGATGGAGCCGCCAACCCCCCTGGTGGAGCCGCTGCGCATCGCGCAGGTCGCCACACTGGCGGCGCCGGTCGGCCCGGACGCGCCGGGCAGCATCGAGAGCATGGTGTGGCTGCTCGCGCAGGAGCTCACGCGGCTCGGCCACGAGGTGACCGTGTTCGGGGCGGACGGCTCGCGCTCGCCCGGCGAGCTGGTCACCACGCTCCCCGGCACCTATGCCGTGAACGGCTCTCCCGGCGAGTGGTACACCTGCGAGTGGGTGAACATGACGCGCGCGGTGGAGCAATCGTGGCGCTTCGATGTGATGCACATGCACGCGTATCTCTGGTCGCTGCCGCTGACGGGGTTGGCGGGTTGCCCGCTCGTGCACACCACGCACGTGTTGCCCTACGACGACGAGGCGCGTCTGCGCGAGCTGTATCCGGATGCGCTCGTCACCGCGCTGTCGCACGCGCAGTGGCGCGGCCACCCCGAGCTGGCGCCGTGCACCGTCGTGCCACACGGTCTCGATCTCTCCCGGTACACCCTCTCCACGCAGCCGCAGGATTACCTGTGCTACCTGGGCCGCTTCATCGACGGCAAGGGCCCGCTCGAGGCGATCGCCACTGCGCGCGCGCTCGGCATGCGCCTCGTGATGGCGGGGCCGCGGGATCGCTGTTTCACGCAGCACGTGGAGCCGCTCGTGGACAACGACACGGTCGAGTACGTGGGTTTCGTCGATCCACCCGCGCGCGACGCGCTGCTGGGCGGCGCGCGCGCACTCCTCTATCCAGTGAAGGCGCCGGAGCCGTTCGGGTTGGTGATCGCCGAGGCGATGGCGTGCGGCACCCCGGTGGCCGCGATCGCGCTGGGGGCCGCGCCGGAGCTGGTCGAGGACGGGCTCACGGGCGCGCTGGCCAGCAGCGCCGAGGAGCTGCCGGGCGCGGTGGAGCGATGCCTGGCGCTCGATCGCCGGCGGATCGCCGAGCACGCGCGCGCGCGCTTTGGGGCCGAGCGGATGGCGGCCGACTATCTCGAGGTGTACTCCCGGGCGATGGCGGGCGCCGCTTGTCTGTCCTCGTGATCGCACCCCATCCCGACGACGAGGCGATCGGCTGCGGTGGCACGATCGCCAAGCACTGCGCGCGGGGTGAGCGGGTCGAGGTCGCGTTCCTGACATCGGGCGAGCGCAGTCTGCGCGAGCTGGAGCCCGAGCAGGCGTGGAGGATCCGCGAGCGGGAGGCACAGGAGGCGGCGGCCGTGCTCGGGATCGCCGACCTGGAGTTCATGCGCCTCCCCGACTGGGGGCTGAGCGATCCAAACGGTGCGCCCGGTGCGCTCGCCGCGCTCGCCGCGCTGTGGGAGCGCGTGTCGCCGAGCACCGTGTACGCACCGCACCCGGGCGAGTGGCATCCCGATCACAGGGCCGCCGCGGAGCTCGCCGCCAACGCGGCGCATCGCACCGGCCTGGGCGCCGCGCGGGTGTTGGGGTACGAGGTCTGGACCCCCCTCAGCGGCTACGCGATCGTGGAGGACGTCGGCGAGGTGTTCGACACCAAGCTCGAGGCGATCCGCCGCTACGTATCGCAGATCGAGCAGTTCGACTACGTGAGCGCCGCCGAGGGCATCGCGCGGTACCGCGGCGCGCTCGCCGCCCGCTGCGCCTACGCAGAGGTGTTCGCCCAGGGCGCCTGACCCACTCGTGATCGCGCCGGCCCGCGGCCTCGAACACACCTGTCTGAGGCGCCGTTGGGGGATTCAAAAAGAGGATTCGTTCCGCGCGGAACCAATCCTCAAAACAAAAAACGCAACGGACGCTGCTCGACGACCGGCGCCGCCGGCACGGGCGCGGTCAGCCACCGCCGGCACGGGCGCGGTGAGCCGCCGCCGGCGCGGGCGCGGTCAGCCGCCGCCGGCACGGGCGCGGTCAGCCGCCGCCGGCACGGGCGCGGTCAGCCACCCACGAGCGTGCTGACCACGGCCTCGTACACGCCCCGGCCGAATCCCGACTCGCAGAGCCGCACGTTGGCGTGGGCGGCCAGCCGCGACTCGATCTCGGGATCCTGCGCCGGCGCGTTGGCCACCAGCCAGAAGGTGTCCACGTGCTCGGCGCACCCCAGGTCCTCGCGGGAGTCGCCCACCGCGAAGGTGTCCCCGCGCGCGTAGCCCCGCGCGCGGCGATGGGCCGCGACCGCGCGCGCCTTGGACGCGGCGGCCGGCACCAGGTGGTAGCCACGCACGTACGGCAGCGCCGCCAGCGCGGGCGAGGCGTGACTGACCGCGCCGTTGTCGATCATGCGCAGGTGGTGGCCGTGCGCCTCGAGCAGCCGGTCGGCCTCGGCGGTGTCCAGCAGCCCGCGGAAGAGGTGTGACACCTCGCGGCCCCGGTGCCATGGGTCGTGGTGCTCGAGCCTTCCCGCGTACCGCTCCAGCAGCAGCGCCGGCGCGCCGGAGCGCTCGATCTGCTCGTAAATGCTGCTCTCGCCCGGGCGCATCTCGCCGGTCACCCACAGCTGATCATCCTCGATCACCGCGCACGCGCACTCGAAGATGAATGCGCGCTGCCCCAGCAGCCGCGCGTCCTCGGCCACCTGCGCGCGGCGGCGGCCCGACATCAGCACCACCTCCACGTCCGCGCGCAGGCACGCCTGGATCGCGCGCACTCCCTCCAGCGCCACCCCGCCCTCGCCGTCGTGCAACAGCGAGCCGCCCCGCCCCAGGAGCGTGCCGTCCAGGTCGAGGTAGAGGCAGCGCGCGCTCATCCGGCCGTGTGTGTGCTCAACGCGACAACGCCAAAGCCAGCGGTGGGCGCTCGACCAGGCGGGGAAGCCCCGTGCCGGGCTCGGGGGCGATCCCGCCGGGCTCGGGGGCGGCCCGTCCGGGCGCGCCGGCCTGCCCGGCCTGCCCGGCCTGCCCGGCCTGCCCGCCCAGCGGGGCCAGCGTGGCCACGGCCTCTTCCAGCCGGCCCTCGGCCTGCGCGCGCGCGAGGATCGTGGCCAGCACGGTGCTCGCCATCGACGACAGCGCCGCGATCGGCTGGTGGCGGTTGCGGTGCACCTCGAGGTCCACCTGCGCGATCGCCTCGAGCCCCGCCGTGCGCCACACGTCGATCAGCATCGCGATCTCCACGCCGTAGCCGGTGGCGAACGGCAGGCGCTCCAGCAGCCCGCGCCTGGCGGCGATCTCGCCGGCCAGCGGCTGGCGCACGCGCGCGAGCTCCGGATACAGCAGCGACAGCGCCGGGCGCGCCACCAGGTGGTTCACGCGCCCGCCGCCCTCCGGCAGCGACACACCCCCGTGCTCGAAGGGGCGCCGGTAGAAGGCCTTCACGAACTCCACCCCCTCCTCGCACACCAGCGGGCCCAGCAGGCCGCTGACGTAGTGCGCGGGGAAGCGCTCCACGTCGGCGTCGAGATAGAGCACCAGCTCGCCGCTCAGCACGGTGAGCGCGCGCCACATCGCATCGCCCTTGCCCAGCACCGCTCCCGTGCCCTCGTTCGCTCCCGTGCCCTCGTTCGCTCCCGCGCCCTCGATGGCTCCCGTGCCCTCGATGGCTCGTGCCCCCACCGCCAGCTCGGCCTCCTGGTGCACGGTGGCGCCCGCGCCACGCGCCCGCTCGGCGGTGCCGTCCGCCGAGGCCGCGTCGACCACCACGATCTCGTCGATCGCGCCCGCGCGCCGCAGCTCGGCCAGCGTGGACACGATCGGCGCGATCGTCGCCCCACATTCCCTCGTGGGCAGGCAGACCGACACGCTCGCACGCCGCTCCTGCGCGATCCGCGCCGGCGGGTAACGCGAATGATGGAAGGTGCGCGCTCTCTCCCAGCGCTCCGCCACGGCGACACTCGACACGGCCCTACTATCGCAACCCATGGCACGCAACGCGCGGCGCGACCCCACGAACGGATCGATCGAACGCGAACCCCCGGGCCGATCGATCGAGCGCGACCTCTGGCGCGGAACGATCGAGCGGGGGCGCCGCGACGGGCAGCTGGTGCGCGAGGCGCGCGAGGGGCCCGGGCGCGCGCGGCTGGTGGACCTGCCGGGGGAGCTCCATCCGCAGCTGCGCGCCGCGCTCGCGCGGGGGGGGATCGAGCGGCTCTACTCCCATCAGCTCCTCGCGCTGGAGGCCGCGTGGGAGGGGCCCACGATCGTGACCACCGGCACCGCGTCGGGCAAGTCGCTCTGCTTCAACCTGCCCACGCTGGAGGTGCTCTGCCGCGACCCGCGCGCGCGGGCGCTGTACCTGTACCCCACCAAGGCGCTCGCGCAGGACCAGGTGCGCGCGCTGAGCGCGCTGCAGCTGCCGGTGGTGCGGCCGGCGATCTACGACGGCGACACGCCCAAGCAGGCGCGCGCGGGAATCCGGCGCCGCGCCAACGTGGTGCTCACCAACCCCGACATGCTCCACCTGGGGATCCTGCCCAACCATCCCGGGTGGCGCGAGCTGTTCGCCAACCTGGCGGTGGTGGTGATCGACGAGGCGCACGTCTACCGCGGGGTGTTCGGCTCGCACGTCGCCAACGCGCTGCGGCGGCTGCGCCGCGTGGCGGGCGCCTACGGCACCGAGCCCCGCTTTCTGTTGGCCTCCGCCACGATCGCCAACCCGGGGGAGCTGGCCGAACGGCTCACCGGTCTGGAGGAGGTGCGGGTGATCGACGACGACGGCTCGCCCGCGCCGGCCCGCCAGATCGCGCTGTGGAACCCGCCGCTCACCGACGAGGCGCTCGGCCGGCGCCGCTCCGCGCTGGGCGAGGCCGCCGAGCTGCTGGCCGAGCTGGTGCGGGGCGGCGCGCGCGCGATCTGCTTCATGAAGTCGCGCAAGGGCGTCGAGCTGCTGAGCCGCCTGGTGGCCGACGAGCTGCGCGTCGGCGCCGCGCCGGAGCTGGCCGAGCTGATCGCGCCCTACCGCGCCGGCTACACCGCCGAGCAGCGACGCGCGCTGGAGGCCAAGCTCACCCGGGGGGAGCTGCGCGCGGTGATCACCACCGACGCGCTCGAGCTGGGCATCGACGTGGGCGAGCTCGACGCCGCGGTGGTGGTGACCTTCCCCGGCACGATCGCCTCGCTGCGCCAGATGTGGGGCCGCGCCGGGCGGCGCGGCCGCGGGCTGGCGGTGTTCCTCGCCGGCGACGACGCGCTCGATCAGTTCTTCTGCCGCCACCCCGACGAGTTCCTCGAGCGCGCCGTGGAGGCCGCGATCCTCGACCACGAGAGCCTCCCAATCCACCTGGCCCACCTCGCGTGTGCGGCCCACGAGCAGCCGCTGTGCCAGCGCGACTCCGAGATCCTCGGGCCCCGCTGGGAGGCGT
>WQXW01000083.1 GCA_009781575.1 Solirubrobacterales bacterium | reverse complement strand
TCCGCGAGGGCGTGGGAGGCCCCGCGGAGGCGCCGGGGGCAGGCGGGCCGCCGGGCCGCCCGTGCCGGCCGGACGGTTCGCCATCGCCCGGCTCAGCCGGTTCGCCGGGCGGCTCGCCGTCGGAGATCGCGCCGTCGGAGATCACAGTGTCGGAGATCACGCCGTCGATGAGCGTGACGGTGCGGTCGGCGCGCGCGCCCAGCGCGCTGTCGTAGCTGACCACGATCATCGTGGTGCCCAGGCGGTCGCGCAACTCGAAGAGGCGGTCGAGCACGCGCTCTGAGGTGCCGGAGTCGAGCGCGCCGGTGGGCTCGTCGGCCAGCAGCAGGCGCGGCTCGTTGGCGATCGCGCGCGCGAGCGCGACGCGCTGGCGCTCGCCGCCGGACAGTTGCGAGGGCAGGTGGTCGGCGCGATGGGCCAGGCCCACGTCGTCGAGAAGCTCGAGCGCGCGGCGGCGGCGCTCGCCGCGGCGCATGCCGGCGCCCAGCAGGGGCACTTCGACATTGGTGCGCGCGGTGAGCGAGCGCAGGAGCAGGTGGCGCTGGAACACGAACCCCACGAGCTCGCGGCGCGCGATCGCGGTGTGCGGCTGGAGCCAGATCGCGCGACTGTCGATGAGCACGCGACCGGTGTCGGGTTGCTCGAGGCCGCCGATCAGCGCCAGCAGCGTGCTCTTGCCCGAACCGGAGCGCCCGGTGATCACGACCGCCTCGCCGGGCGTGACCCGCAGGGAGACCTCGCGCAGGGCCACGATGCGCCCGAAGCTCTTGCCGACCCGCTCGACCACCACCTCCGCTCCGCTCGATCCGGGCGGAGCCGGAGGCGGGGGCGCGGCGCGGCTGCCCCGCTGCGCGGATGCGTGCGCGGCGCTCAACGGACCACTTTGACCGGGTAGTCGAGGTTCAGTGTGACCGAGCCGCTCGTGACCACCGCGCGGAAGGTGAGGGGATAGCCGAGCGCCGAGCCCGGCCACACGACGATGTCGTGGAAGTGGCCGGTGAAGCGGTAGAAGGAGCGGTGCGCGACCACGGTGCCGGCGAAGAGGAACTCGTAACGCACGCTCGCGCTCGCCGGCCGCCCGTGGCTGGAGACCAGAAAGCTGATCGGCCAGCTGCGATTGACGCGGGGGTTGGGGCCCGGGACGTGCAGCGTGGCGCTCACGCCGCCGGAGGAGGCACTCACCACGTTGGCGGGGTGGCCGGCGCTCGTCCCGGGAGGCGTGGTCGCGGTGTGCGTGACGGTGGTCGTGGTGGTACTCGCCGCCACACCGCCGCCCGCGGCGCCGGTGTGGGCTTTGGTGCCGCCGCAGGCGGCGAGCGCGAGCCCGGCGAGGAGGGGAGCGAGCATGATCGGCCTCGAGGTCATCGCGTGCATCTGGGTTTCGCTCGGGGCTTGGCGTGCTCCTGCGTATGAAAGTACCTCGCGGGGCGGGGCACGGTTACCCCGGGGTCAGACTACTCGGCGGTTGCCAGGATGGCCGCATGAGCCCGCTCCAGCGGCGCGGTCGACCTCGGGCCGTTGCGTGTTTTGTTTGGGTGCGGCTCTCCTCGAGGGACGAGGAGTCCGCTTTCTCGAGCGGTTTTTTGAGCGGCGTGTCGTGTCCGATGCGGCTTCGAGCAGCGCTTTGACCCGCGCCAGCGCCTCGAGTCCCCCGAGCGGGTCAAGCGGCCCTCCTGTTGCGCGCGATGGGCTTCGATCCTAGCGATCACACACGTGTTCAATCGGGGTCTGAGCGGCGCGATCGACGGCTCGGCGGGCGAGCGTGGGGGATTTGTTTTTGGTTTCCACACCGATCAAGTCGATCAAAGTGGCACGCGCAAATGAACACCCGGCCCCCTCCACCGCCTCCACCGCCTGCCGTCGAGCAAGTCATACCGTTGTCGTCTGAGTTGTGCTCCGGTTGCGTCCCTCCAGGAGAGGCGCACCCTTTTGTTTTTTGGATTGGTTCCGCGCGGAACGAATCTTTTTTTTGAATCCCCCAACGGCGCCTCAGACAGGTGTGTTTCCAGCCCGCGTGCCGGATCCGCGCGAAATGCGCGCCGCCCGAGCCTGCGCCCCCTCAGCGGGGCCCGCCGGAGGGCGCGAGCGAGAGCGTGAGCAGCGCGGCGCTGCTGGGCGCGAGCTCGACCGCCGCTGCCGTGCCGCGGATGGCGAGCGGCTCGCCGCGGGGTGCGGGGCGCAGCGAGCCGGCCACCACGGTGCTGTGGCCCAGTGTCACGCCGGAGGTGGCGCCGGGCGCGGGCGCGGTGAGGCGCAGCACGCCCCCGCTCGTCACCCGCTGTGCCGCGGAGATGTGCACCAGCAGCGGCTGGGAGCCGGGGGGCTCGAAATCGACGAGTGCCACTCGCAGTTCGCCGGGGCCCGCAAGGAACGGGCGCGCGCTCAGCTCGGGCCCCGCTCCGGCGACGGTGGCGTGCAGCGGGCGCGTGCCGACCAGGCCGTGCGCGAGCAGCAGGCCGTACCACTCGGGGTTGGCGCGCAGCTGCCCGGCGGCCAGCGCGGCGCGGTCGGGCGCGGCGAGCGGGGTGTAGGAGCCCGGTTCGGCGGGCAGCAGGTGGAAGTACATGCCGGCCAGCCCGGCGTCCATGCCGCGCGCGACGTAGTCGATCGCCCACAGCGCGGAGGCGAAGCTGTTGCTGACCCCGGGCTTGCCACGGCAGGAGACGCTGTTGGTCTCATCCAGCAGCACCCCCCTGTGGGTGGCGCGCTGCATGGCGGCCAGGCGCGTGATCATCGCCTGGCCCTTGGCGCGCGTGGCGGGCGCCATCAGTTCGCTGACGGTGGGGTCGAACAGGCAACTGGTGGTGGGGTAGAAGTGGTCGGTGAGCAGCGCGGGCGCGGGCGCGGGCGCGGGCGCGGGCGCGGGCGCCGGCGCCGTGGCGGAGGCGGATGCGGGCCGGCCGGGCGCGGCGACCGCGGTCAGCCAGGCCAGCGGTGGGAACCCGGAGGAGGCGTCGGGGCCGTCGATCGGCACGCCCGGCGCGGCGGCGGCGATCGCGCGGCGGTAGGCGCGCAGCTGCGCGAGGTAGTCGCGCACGCTCCAGCCGGCGCCGCGCAGCGGTTCGGCGCCCGGCAGGCGTTCGTGGGGGAAGCGATCGGGCTCGTTGCCGATCTCGATCGCGGCGAGGCTCGCGCCGAGCGCGGCCCTGGCGGCGGCCGCCTCCCGCGCGGCGCCCCCCGGATCGAAGTGGCCGAGATCGACCGTGAGGATCACGTGCCAGCGGCTCGCCCTGGCCAGCGCGCCGATCGCGGCGAGCTCGCCGGGCGTGACGCGGATCCGCTGCCACGGGGCGGTGGCCCGTTCGTTGTGGGGGCTGAAAAACGACTTCAGGTCGGTGCTGACCCCGCCGAAGCGCAGCACCCCGCCGGGGCCGAGCGAGCGCATCGCCACGCCGAGATCGCCGCTGGCCTCGTGGTGCGCGACCCACGGCAGATCGTCGGTCTCCATCGAGAGCCCGATGAAGCCGGCGCCGACCGGCGGCCCGGGCGAGCCCAGAGCGACACTCACGCGCACCGGGCGCCCGCGCAGCGGCGTGGGGGCGTCGGCGGGGGCGCCGTCGCGCGGGCCGGCCCCCTCCCACGGCGCGCCGCGCAGGCCGTCCGGGGTCGAGGCGCCGGCGGTGCCGGCAGCGGCACCGACACCGCCATCGGCACCGACACCGGCGCGATGTGCGCCCGACGCGCCCGCCCGGCTGGGCGCTTCGGATCGGCCGGCGCCGCCGCAGGATGAGGCGAGCAGCGCGATCGCGGTGGCGATCGCGGCGCACAGCGCCGGCGCGGCGACTGTCGAGGGGTGGCGCGAGATCGCGCGTGGTGGGGCGGGAGCGCTCATCTTCTCGGGCACGCATTGTCGTGTACCGCGCGGCTCCGAGCCGCACGAGAGGCGATTGCCCGCCGGCACGGCCCCGCGGGGAACCCATAAGAATGCGGGACCATGCACCGTGATGTGCCCGCGCGCGACCATGATTGAGGCCCGGACCAGAGCGCTCGCGACGGCGCTTCTCTGCGCCCTGGCGGCGGCACTGGCGGGCTGCGGCGGCGGGGGCGGGAGCGACGGCGGCGGGGCCCCGGGCCCGGGCCCGGGCCCGGGCGCGGGCGAGGCGGCGCGGGCGCGCGCGCTGGCGTCGAATGGCCCCTGCGCGGGCGCGGCGAGCTGCCCGTACCGGCGGGTGATGACGATCGGACGGCGGGGCGTGGGCGTGCTGCGCTACCCCGAGGCGATCGCGGTGGGTCCGGGTGGCAGGGTGTACGTGGGCGACCAGGACAGCCACCTGGTGCAGATCTTCTCCGCGAGCGGCCGCTTCGAGGGCCAGTGGGGATCGGACGGGAGCGGGCCGGGCCAGTTCGGCGCGGTGGGGGGCCTGGCGGTGGACGGTCGTGGGGATGTGTACCTGGTGGACTCCACCCACGATCGGGTGGAGCGCTTCGGCCCGGGCGGGCGGCTGCTGTCGATGTGGGGCGAGCACGGCAGGGGCGTGGGCCAGTTCGCGTTCGGCCCCGGTTACGGACCCGACAAGCCGCCGGGGGGCGGGATCGCGGTGGAGGGCGATCACGTGTACGTGGCGGACACCGACAACAATCGGGTCCAGCGCTTCTCGCTGGACGGATCGCACCCCATGGTCTGGGTGGGAGCGGGACGCGGGCCGGGTGGGGTGATGTATCCGCGTGGCATGACGGCGGCGGGAGGGACGGTGTGGGTGGCGGACGACGGCAACGGCCGCGTGGACGCGTTCGACAGCGCGGGCAGGGAGGTGGCGCAGAGCGGCTCGGTGGGGAGGTACTTCGGGGGCCGCTTCGAGAACGTGTTCGACGTGGCGGTGCACGGCGAACGCGTGTACGCGGTGGACGACAACCACGGCCGCATCGTGGTGCTGAATCGCGCGCTGCGGTACCTGTCGAGCTGGAGCGGTGAGGGGTCGTGGCAGATGAGCAAGTACGTGCGCGCGGTGGCCACCGACGCGGCGGGTCGCGTGTACGTGGGCGACACCAGCCACGGGCGGGTGGAGGTGTTCACCGGCGAAGGCACGCCGCTGCGCCAATGGGGCGTCTCCGGCACGGCGCCGGGTCAGCTGGTGGAACCGCTGGACGTGGCGTACCGGCCCGGCCACGTGATGGTGGTGGAGACGCTGGGCAGCCACAGCGCGCTGCTGCAGTTCGACGCGCGCCTCGCCTACCGCCAGGCGTGGGAGAAGGGCGGGGAAGCGATCCTCGGCGACCACTGGTTCGCGCCGACCGCGGCGGCGTTCGCGCCGGACGGCACGGTGTGGGTGACCGACCTCAACAACGGCCTGGTCCGTCACCTGGGCCTGTTCGGCAGCTTTCTGGGGGCACTCGGCGTGGCGGGGCTCTCCGCGCCGCAGGGCGGCGGCCACCAGGCGACCAGGCTGGGCACCTTCGCGAAGCCGAGCGGCGTGGCGGTGGACAGTGGGGGCGATGTGTATGTGGCGGACACCGGCAACGACCGGGTCCAGAAGCTGTCCCGTGGGGGCCGGGTGCTGGGGGTGTGGGGGCAGGGCGACCCCGGCGGGGGCGCCACGGGTGGCGGCGACCCCTCCCTCTCGGCGCCGTCGGCGGTGGCGCTCGGCCCGGGCGGGCGCGTGTACGTGGTGGACGCGGGCCACCGGCGCGTGGTGGAGCTGGGCGCGAACGGCGGTGTGAGGGCGGCCTTTGGCGGCGCGGGTGGCGCGCGCGGGCGGTTCCTGGCGCCGGCGGGGATCGCGGTGGACTCGGAAGGAGACGTGTTCGTGTCGGATTCGCAGGCGGACCGCATCCAGGAGTTCGACCCAGGGGGGCGGCTGCTGGAGGCGTGGGGCGCGCCCGGTGGGGCGCTGGGCCAGCTGAGCGACCCGACCGGGATGGCGGTGGACTGCGCGGGCGATCTGCTGGTGGCGGACACGGGCAACAATCGCGTGCAGGTCTTCACCGGCGTGGCGGCGCCGGCGATCGGCTGCCCGGCGCGGTGAGTGGCGGCCCCGCCGAGCGGCCGCTCACCCGGCGGCTGCCCGGCGGCTGCCCGGCGGTCGGCCGTCCGGCGAGCGAGCGCCCGCCGATCAACCGCTCGCCGAGCGGCGGCGCGACGCGATGAGCGACTCCGGGCGAGCGATCTACGCCGGCATCGGCGCGCGGTGCGTGCCGAACAGCGTGCTGCTGCTGCTCGAACAGACCGCGGCCGTGCTGGGACGGCAGGGATGGGTGCTGCGCACGGGGATGTCGCCGGGCGCGGATCAGGCCTTCTACCGGGGCGCGCTGCAGGCCAGGGGAGAGGTCGAGCTGTACCTGCCGTGGCCGGGCTTCGAGCAGGGCGCGCGTGGGGTCGGGGAGCGCGGGGCGGTGCGCGTGTGGGAACAGGCCACCGATGGGGCTCGCGAGCTGGCGGCGCGCTTTCACCCGGGTTGGGAGGAGCTGGACCGGGACACGCGAAGCAAGCGAGCGCGCGATGTCCACCAGGTGCTGGGGCGCGACCTCGCGACCCCGGTGCGCATGGTGGTCTGCTGGACCGAGGACGGGGGCATCGACGGCGCGAGCGCGCGCAGCGGCGGAACCGGCCAGGCGCTGCGGGTGGCGCACAGTGGGGCCATCCCGGTGATCAACCTCGCACGGCAGGAGCACGAGGCCCTGGTCCACCGCTGGATCTCGGGGGAGGGCGCGGAGGCGATCCCGTGAGGCGATGCCAGATGGCGACCTGCACCAACGTGGGCGAGAGATCCTCGTCGACCCAGAGCCTCACCGCACGGACGGCGCACCCTTGGGACGTCCCCGACGGGGATTGGCACGCGCGTAATGCGCTGCGACCTCCCGCGCCTCGGCAGGGATGTGGGGGAAGTCCTCGTCGAGCACGGAGGGGCTCTCGCCGCGCTCGAGTCGCGCCGCCAGCGTGTAGACGCCAACGCGCGAGCCCTTGATCACGGGTTCGCCGGCCTTGATGTGTGGATCGCGGACGATCCACCGATCGCGCAGCCTCGCGTAGCGCTCGGCGCGGCGGCGAGCCTGCTCGACCTCATCGGTGCGACGCACCACCAGCACGGGGGTGAGATGAAACTCGGCGGGTGCACCGTGGCGCCGAAGCCAGCTGCGCAGCTGCCGCTTGCTCGTGGCTGCGAGACGCACGCCGCCCAGCTGCGAGAGCACGGCAAGCACCGGGACATCGTCGGCTTCGATATACGACCCCGAGCGAAACCGCTTGGCCGGGATGATCTTCTCGTCCACCGCCTTCTTGACAGCGGTGGAGCTGGCTCCACTCAGCTCCGACGCCTCCGATCGAGTGATGAACGCTGATGACATAAATCCTGTACCTCCAGGTACGAATTATACGCGATCGAGCGGTTGATTTCGGGTGCGGCTCTCTATGGAGGGACGAGGATTCAGCTT
>WQXW01000082.1 GCA_009781575.1 Solirubrobacterales bacterium | reverse complement strand
TTCCCAGGACTTGCCGTACTTCAGGATCACGCCCTGCTTGCCCACCGCAAAGCCGAGCTGTGGGTTCGCGGGGTCGAATGCGATCGCGTTGAGGTTGCCGGTGAAGTTGAACGGCTTGGCGGGGTCGGGCACCCAGTAGCCGGTTTCCCTCATCCACATCCACATCTGGCCCCTGTCGCCGACGGCGTAGGCGCGGTTGGCTTCCGGCCAGGCGACGCCGCGCAGGTTCACCGTGCTCTGCGCTTCGTGCTTGGCGTTGTAGAGCGCTTCCGGCTCCCACCCCTCGCCCGGGAGGTAGCGCCCGACCTGGCCGTTCAGGCCGACAGCCAGCGCTTCGGCGCCGGGGTCGCCGGGCGTCGTTTCCGGCGCCTGCGCGACGGCCAGCAGCAGGTGGCGGAACGGCACCGCTTCTTCGTGCAGCTCATCGCCCGCGGGCCGCGCGGTGAGCTGCACCACCGGCGACTGTCCCTCGTCGTCGAGCCCGTTGTTGGCGCCGCGTTCTCCGTAGGCGATCACACCTTCCACCGGCGCCTGCGGTGAGGCGCGGTACAGCGCGGCGCCGCCCGCGGGTTCGCCGCCCCCGCCCACTTCTTCCCGGAAGCCGCCGTCGGAGAGCTCCAGCATCGCCCCGTATGCCAGCCCCGTGATCACCCGCGTGCCGATATCACCACCCGCCTCCTGCGGAGCGGAGCCCGGCCAGGCGAAGCTGCGATATCCGGAGGGAAACGCCCCGCCGAGCGGCGCTTCGCAGACTCCCTCGATCGTCGGGTGACACCAGGTCCCCGCCACGCCCGCGCGTTGGCCCGCTTCGCCACCCGGTGGCGACACGAGCTGGCTGACGTCGATCGCCGCGGCTTCACCTCTCACGCGCATCTGGAGGTCGACCCACACTCCCTGTGCGGTCGCGGTCAGCATCTGGGCGCCCTGCGCGAGCGGCGACACACTCACGGGCGACGCGCTCTGGGGCGGCGCTTCGCCGCCGAGCAGCCAGCTCGCGACCGGCTGCGCCTGCCAGCTCCAGCCCGGCGGCGCGCTCGTTGCCACGCGCCGGTAGAGCCGCAGGTTTTCCGGCGTGGCGCCCGCGCCGTAACCGGCGAGCAGCCAACAGCTCTGGGCCGCGCTCGATTGCGGCGCCGCGGTGGCGGCGCAGGAGATCGCGAGCGCCCGAAAGTGCTGGCCCTGCGCTTCGCCCACCGCGATCGGCTCGCGCGTCCACACCCGACCGTCCCAGTGCAGCACGCCCGGCTGGTGTTCCGGCTCTCCCGCCCCACTCTGCCCGCCGCCGTCGTCGTGGGGCGCGATCAGCACCCCGGTGCGCCCTTCTCGCTCTTCGATCGCCGCGTAGGGCACAGTCACCGCGCCCGCGGCCTGCGGGGCCGGCGGCAGCAGCGACTCGCCGGGCTCCAGCGGCACCGTTTCCGGGTCGCTCGCGCCCGCCCCTGCGGTGACCGTGCTGGGCGTGCTCGGGGTGGACGTGCCCGGGACCACGTATGGCTGCTGGCCGGGGTCGCGGATTGCAATGCTCTGCCCCGACAGCAGCGCCACGCCACCCGCCGGCGTCGCCTCTCCGGCGAGTGACCCGTAGATCGCGGGCGTGAGCGCTTCGCCGTCGCCGCTCGGCGCAAGCGGCTTCCCCGCCGCGGCTTCGGGCAGCGGCACGATCTGCCACTCCTCGCCGCCGTCGGGATGCTCCAGCAGCGCGTACTGATCGCTGTACTGCCGTCCATCCACGGTGACCGGCGCCGGGCCAAGCCTGCCGTAGGCCCAGCTCGCTCCCGCGCCGTGGCCGAATGCCACCACGTCCTCGGCGGGCAGCCCGAGCTCCGGTTCGAAGGAGTCCGCCGCGGTCGGCGGCTGCGCGTCGGGCGCGCCGGGGGTGGCGACCGCGTCGGCGGCCATGCCCGCTCCGCCACCGCGGCCGAGCAGCAGGATCACCAGCGCCACGCCCGCGAGCGCTGCGGCCACGAGAGTCACGCGCCTCACGGAGCGACCCCCGCGCGCCTGGGAGCGCGCCCGCGGCGGCGTTTCCCCGTCCTGTGGAAGGTGGCGGGGACTTCGACGCTCAGCGTCCTTTGGCCGGGCGCGGCGAAGGTGATGTGGAGGATCGCGTAGAGGCCGTGCGCGCCGTCCACGTAGGAGCGATCGGAGCTCGCCGCGCGCAGCCGCAACTGCATCGTCGCAGCGGCCTGCGCGGCGGCGACACCGCCGGCCACCGTGCGCGTGGTGAGCGTGCCCGCCCCGGCGCGGCCCCTCTCGCGGCGACGGGCAGCCGCGCGCGCCGAGTGGCGGGCGGCCACACGCCGCGCCGCGCGCCGGGGAGCCGAATGCGTTGAGCGCCGGGGAGATCGTGATCGCCGCGCGCGCCGACCGCCCGCAGGGGCGCCGGCGGGGGATCTCCTGCGCGCGGGCAGCTGCGCGCGGGCGTGCACCGCGAGCCGGCCGGCTCCGGGTGTGTGCACGCGCACCAGCACGCTGCCGTCGCCCTGCGTGGTCGCGGTCGCGTCGAGCACCCACCGCGGTTGCGGCAGCGCCTCCAGTGGCGTGGCCTGCAGCTGTTCGCTCGCCGGGGGCTCTTCCGCGGGCAGTTCTTCGGCCAGGTAGACCTCGGGCGCCTGGATCGCGTCGCCGTAGAAGAGATTGGTGGCACTCGATGCGAACACCAGCGCATGAGCCCCGTCGAGGGAGAGCAGTTCCATCTCGCCCCCCGCCGGTTCTCCGTTCCAGGCGACGCTCGCGCGCTCCAGGGTGCCGCGCGCGAGGTTCGCGAGATAGGCCTGTGATCCACCCGCCGGCGGGCTCACCTGCACGAGCGCGGGCAGCGTCATCGCTTCGCGCCCGCTGTCGAACGCGACCCGCTCGCCATCCGGTGAGACGGCCACGTCCTTGACGAATCCGCCCGTCGGCGCACCTGAGGGCATGTCGTAGTCGCGCGTTTCGGTGAGCGGGACCACCTGGGGCGCCACCGACGCCGCGTCGCTCACGCGTACGGCGTAGGCGTCGCTCTGCGGCGGGAAGACGCCGCCGAGCTCGACGCCCCGCAGCGCCGCCGGTGACGGCGCGTCGGCCACCACCGCAACCGTGTCGCCATCCTCGCTGAGCGCCGGCGGGAGGAACAGCGGCGCGTCGCCTGTCGCGACGAACGACCCGCCGCGCACCACTTCACCCAATTCGCCGCGGTTGTAGAAGAAGTCCAGCCCAGCGTCCACGAGCAGGCGGCGCGTGAACGCGGCGCTCCCGCCGGCGATGTGGCGCCACAGCGGCTCCGCCTCGAGCGCGCCCGACTCGGCGCCCCCGATGCCGGTTTCGATTTCCGGTCCCGATCCGGACACCTGCTCGGGCACGTCGGTGCCGAGCCACGCCACTGTGCCGCCGTCGCCGCTGATCGCGGCGGTGGAGGCGGTGAGCTCGTCCCCGAGCTGACCGGAGACGATGCGCAGCGAGCCGACGCCCTCGCTGGCCTGCGAGGGGAACGCGCCGCCCCCGGGCGCGGGCTCCCCGGCAGGCGAGCCTTCGCCGCCAGGTGTGACACTCACGACGGTGGTGGTGTCGGTCCTCAGGTTGCGCACCGCGACCTGGCTTGGCGGGGTCGGCCTGCCCGGGGCGCCCGGGTAGGAGAAGAGGTTCGATTCGCTGAGCACCGTGAACGCGACCTCGCTGCCGTCGGCGCTGATCGCCACGGCGGGCGCGGCCTGTGCGCCGGCGATCGCGAACGCGCCGCCGCCCTCCGAACAGGAGGAGAACGCGATCCCGCGCCCGCTGCCGTCGAGCGCGGAGGCCAGCAGGTAGGCGCCCTCCTGCCCCGGCTGCCTCTCCATGTCGCGCACGTACACCTCCGGGCAGCCCGTGTCGGCGGCCGGCTCGCCTTCCGGCGCGCCGTCGGCGGCCGCGTGTTCGGGGTCGAGGTCGGCGGTGGTCGTGAACGCCACGTAGCGGCCTTCGGCGCTGATGGACGGCGCGGCGGCGTCCGGAGCCGCGAGCGCCGCGTCGGGCGCGCCCAGCTGCGGGTCGTTGGCGTCGTGGGCGGTGGCGACCGCTTCGATCGCGCCGTCGCCGAGGTTGCGACGCCACACGCCGGAGACCCCCGCGAGCGAGCCCTGGAAGGCCACGTAGCCGCCGGCGGCGGCGAGCGCGGGGGCTCTGGCTTCTTCGAACTGCTGCGCGGCGGTGCCCGAGATCACGCCGGCGGCCGCGAAGCTCGCCGACGCCGGCGGAGACAGCGCGAGCGGGGCACCCCCCAGGGCGAGCGCGCACGCAGCCACAAGCTTTGCCCTGCGTGCGCTCATCTGACGCTCACCGGGATGTGCACGGTCGCGCTGTTGCCCGCCTTATCGCGCACGTGTGCAGTGATCGTGTACCGACCGGGATGTCTGTAGCGGTGTGTCGCGCGGGCACGGCGGCCGGCGCGAGCGCCGTCGCCGAAGGCGATCCGTGTCGCGGCGCGCTCCACACCGGAGGCGCGGTCTGCCACCGTGACGCGCACGCCCCTGCGATGGTCGATGAGCGCGACCTTCACCGTCGGTGGGTTCGCGTCGATCTTCAGCGTCGCCCTCCCGCTCATCATGCGCTGCCCGGCGGAGTCACTCGCGAGCACCTGCACCTGGTGGACCCCGTCGCCGAGCACCGCGGAGCGCAGGTTGGCGCGCGTTCCCCGCAGTCCCCGCAGGAGCGGACGACCGTCGAGGAACACGGTGTAGTCGACCGGTTCGACCGCGTCGCCCGCCGGTTCCCAGCTGACGGTCGCACCGCGGGCGCGCACCCATTCCTGTGGCGCGCTCACGACCAGCGTGGAGGGCGGCGACTGTACGAAGTCGCCGACGACCTCCGCGTCGCCGGGCGGGCCCAGCATCCAGGCGATCAGCGCGTCTCCGGTACCGGAGCCGGCGAAGGAGAAGCCGCTGATCGGCCCCGCGAGGCCCCCCACGAGACGGGCGGCCTGGTAGGCGCCGTGCCGGTATTCCTCGAGCGCTTCCACGGCGGGGTGGCCCGCGTAGGAGGTCGTCCACGCCGTGGTTCCCCCGCCGGAGGGGTTGACGGTCGTGCCGACGGCGCCGCTGCCGGCGCCGAGCACCGTCGGGCTGCCCTCCCCCTGGGGGCCGCCGCTCAGCAGGTGCACGCCACCGCGCTGCAGCCACGCAAAGCGATATTCGCCGGAGGGCCCGAGCGCCGGGACGGGCGCTCCGATGCCGCTCGCGGTGGCGCCGGGCAGCGCGTCCGCGGGTTCGAGCCCGCCGCCGTTGGGGTCGAGCTCACCCGGCAGCCCCGCGGTGAACAGCTGCGTGGTGCTCACCGCCGAGCCCCTGCTGCCGTCGATCTGGAAGGCGAGCTTCGCTTCGCCGAAGCGCGAGACCGCTATGCGCGGCGCTTCGGTGATGGAGGTCACGGGCCGGCCGCCGAGCGTTTCGGGGCTCACGGACAGCACCGTCCCCGCAGTGACCCCGAACAGGCGTCGCGCCCAGATGCGCGCCGGCGCGCCGTCGTTGGAGGGCTCCTGCCAGGTGACCACGCCGTTGCCGTTGACGTCGATCCCGACCTGCGGCGCATTGGCGGGAGTGGGGTTGGGCATCGCGATCTGGGGCGCACGGTTGACGGCGCCCAGCGAGGTCCAGAGCAGGTACTGGTAGCGCGCCACGCGGACCTCCATGAGCTCCTCGCCCGCGGCGTCGGGGGGACATTCGGCGTTGCGGCGATTGCCCAGGTCGAGCCCGCCGATCGCGCACTCGTCGCTGAGCGCGCGGTACACGACGTAGGCGCTGCCGTCGGGCGCCATCGCGAGCTGCGGTTCGACGTGGCCGGCGTTGCCGGTGAACGGCTCGCCGACTTCGGGGTCGACGACGATCGGCTCGCCGAACCCACTCCCGCCGGGCGCGAGCGATGCGCTCTCGAGTGCGTAGATCGGCACGCCCGCGTCGCCCACTTCGTTGGTGAGGTTGCGCGCCTGCACCCACACCACCAGCAGCCGCCCGCCGTCGCCCGCCGCGATCGCCGGCTGGCCGGCGCCGAAGGGGTCTTCGCGGTCGACCTCCAGCGGAGCGCCCCAGCGCCCGTTGGCGAACGGGATCGCGAACAGGTGCACCGCCCCTTCCACGCGCGCGCGGTAGAGCACGCCGCCGCTGCCGTCCGGCGCCAGCGCGGCGCCGTCGACTTCGATCAGATCGTTCCCGGGAGCGGCGATCGTCTGCGAGGGATGGATCGTCGCCCGCGCGGGCGCAGAGGCCAGCGCCAGCGCGCTCGCAAGCGCCCACAGCGCCGCGGCCGAGGCGCGCACCCCGCGGCGCCCTCCTGCGTGTCCTCTGCAGCGCGAGCTCACCGGCATCGGGCTCAGCTTTCGAACGAGTTGTGTTCGAGGCTTTCCCCGCCCGCGCCTGCTCCTCCCGCTCCTCCTTCGCCGCCCGTCCCCGCGCCGCCTGGCGGTCCCGCCCCCGCGCCGCCTGCGGGCTTGACCTCGAACCGCATGTTGGTCGGCCAGCGCTTCGGATTCAGCTCCAGCGAGATCGTGTGCCGGCCGGCTCGCAGCGTGCGCCGACGCGCCCGCGCGACCACCCGTTTCCTGCGCAGCGCGGTCAGTTGCACGTGAGCCTCGGCGGTCAGCGTGAAGGAGACCACCAGCCGGCGGTGCACGATCAGCCTGCTCCTCACGTGCTCGACCAACCGTGCGGCCTTCCGTTTGGCGGCGGGCGTGGCGGCCGGGACTTCGGCGGGCGCGCCGGCCCGCGTCGCGATCACCTGCTGGTTGGCGAGCGAGTCGTCGTTGGCGAACCCGTCGGGATAGACGACCGGCACGCCCTGATCGGGCGGCCGATAGGTGATCACGCCGTCGGCCCCGTCGAAGAATGGGTCAGCGTCGGCCGCTTCACCGGCGCCGTCGGTGTAGTGGAACAGCCAGCCCGCCCTCGATGCCGGTTCGGCGAAGGTCGCCATCCAGCAATCGCGCGCGGCGGGGCACACGATCGGGCCGGCCGCCCCGCGCGGGCCGATCGGTTCGCCGGCTTCGGGCAGCGAGTCTTCCTGAGCCACCCGCGCGCACGGCACCGTGTTGTTCACCGCCGTTTCGCACGCCCCGACTTCCAACAGCGCGACGCGCGCCACCGGCTGCCCATTGCCGCGCAGTGAGAGCCAGGCAGCTTCGCGACCGGGTTCGGGCGCGATCGTGTCGCTGTCGAGCTCTTCACCGCCGCCCCGCAGCCGCGCGCCGGGGAGCGGATCGCTCACGCCGGGCGCGGGCAGCAGTTGCGACCACGCTTCTTCCCCATCGGCGCGCGGGAGGTCTCGCATCACCGTCAGCGACGCCGCCGCCGATCCCCGTGGCGGCGTTTCGCCGGCCGCGCCCGCCGCCGCCCACAGCTGGCTCGCGCGGCTCCCCATGGGCGCGTCGACCGCCAGGTCAAAGCCGCCGAGCGCT
>WQXW01000081.1 GCA_009781575.1 Solirubrobacterales bacterium | reverse complement strand
GTCTCGAACACACCTGTCTGAGGCAGCGTTGGGGGATTCAAAAAGAGGATTCGTTCCGCGCGGAACCAATCCAAAAAACAAAACACGCAACGGCCGGAGCTCGACCGGCATCGCCGAAGCGGGCGGGTCGGTTTGCGCACGCACACAGCGTCCTCGGGGGATGGCCCCCGGCCGGCGGGCGAGCGTCGCTCATTCGACCCGGCTGAACTGGACGATCGCGACGCCCAGCATCGCCACGCCCAGCAGCGCGACCACCGCGAGGCACACGCCGGTGGGCACCGCGTAGCCGAACCACGTGAGCGGCGGATCGAGCGCGCTCCGGGCGGCGTCGGAGATGCTCAGGTGGGCGAACACCGCTTTGCGCATCGGCACCACCGCGTAGGTGAGCGGGTCGAGGCGGTTCAACACCTCGAGCCAGCGGGGCAGCGTGTTGGTGGGGAACATGGCGCCGGAGATGAAGAACATCGGCATGATCGCCATCTGGATGAGCGCCATGAACGACTGCATCTGGGTGACCCGCGCGGCGACCATCACGCCGAACGCGGTGATCATCAGCGCCAGCAGCAGCTGGAGGCCCAGCATCGCGAGCACCAGCGTGAGCGTGTAGGGCACGCCCACGAGCGGCGCGATCGCCACCACGATCGCGCCCTCCAGCGCGGCGACCGTGGCGCCGCCGAGGCACTTGCCGAGCACCAGCGAGGAGCGGCGCACGGGTGCCACCATCATCTCGCGCAAAAAGCCGAACTCGCGATCCCACACGATCGAGGCGGCGGAGAACATCGCGGTGAACAGCACCGCCATGCACAGCACCCCGGGGTAGACGAACGTGCGAAACGACACCCCGTGCGTGCCGGCGGATGCCAGCGGCGCGAGCCCGGTGCCGAGGATGAACAGGAACAGGAACGGCTGCACCAGCTGGGTCACCATCCGCAGGCGATCGCGCGAGAAGCGGATCAGCTCGCGCTGCCACACAATCCTGACCGCGCGCAGCTCGCCGCGCAGCGAGCGCGCCGGCACGTGCACCTTTGCAACCGCGCCCGCGCCGCCAGGCGCCGGCGGGGCTGCGCCCGGGAGGGCGCGCTCGGTGGCGGCGGTGGCGGTGGTGCCTGTGGTGGTGCTCACGGTGCCGATCTGCTGATGGTGCTCGTGGTGGACGCGGCGGGCGTGGTGGTCGTGGCGGAGGCGGCGGAGGCGGCGGAGGCGGTGGTCGTGGCGGAGGCGGTGGTCGTGGCGGCGGCGGTGGTCGTGGCGCTCGCGGCCTGGGCCGTCAGCGCCGCATCATCCTGACCATTGTGCGCATGTGGTCGGTGGAGGAGGCCTCGGCGTCGCGGATTGTGGTGCCGGTGTAGGACATGAACACGTCGTCGAGCGTGGGGCGCGCGACGGAGACCGAGCGTATCGGCAGATCGAGCTCGGCGAAGAGGCGCGGGAGGAAGCGCTCGCCGTCGGGCACTCCAAAGGTGACCGTGTCTTCGGCCACGCGCGCGTCGATGCCAAACCGCTCGCGCAGCGCGTCGATCGCGGCGTGGTGATCGTCGGTGTGGATCTGCACGCGGTCGGTGCCCACGCTGGCCTTGAGCGCCTCGGGCGTGTCGAGCGCCACGATGCGCCCGTGGTCGATGATCGCGATGCGCTCGCAGTACTCGGCCTCGTCCATGTAGTGGGTGGTGAGGAAGATCGTGATCCGCTCCTCGCGCTCCAGCGAGCGGATGTAGCTCCAGATGGAGGAGCGCGTCTGGGGGTCGAGGCCGATCGTGGGCTCGTCCAGGAACAGCACCCTCGGCGAGTGGAGCAGCCCGCGCGCGATCTCCAATCGCCGCTTCATGCCGCCGGAGAAGGTGTTGACGAGGCTGGCGCGCCGCTCCCACAGCTGCACCATCTCCAGCACCTGGCGCATGCGCGCGGGCAGCGGCGCGCGGGGCATCCCGTAGAGCTCCGCGTGCAGGCGCAGGTTCTGCTCAGCGGTCAGGTAGCCGTCGAGCGTGGAGTCCTGGAAGACCAGCCCGATGTTGCGGCGCACCTCGTCGCGTTCGTGCACGACGTCGTGGCCGCCCACGCGCGCGGAGCCCGCGGAGGGGCGCACCAGCGTGCAGAGCATGTTGATCGTGGTCGACTTGCCCGCGCCGTTGGGCCCGAGGAAGCCGAACGTCTCACCGGGTGGGACCTCGAAGTGGACGCCGTCGACGGCCTGCACCTCGCCGTAGCGCTTGGCGAGGCCGTCGACGGCGATCGCGGGCTCCGCTGTGGCGGGCGCGGGCTCGCTCACGCGCCTCCCCGCGCGGGCTCATCGGAGGGGCCGGGGCCGCCGCCCGACTCGGACTCGGGCTGCTCGTCGGCGAGGATGCGATACAGCGCGCGCCGCGCGCCCACCAGCACCTCGCGCGCCTGCGCCAGCTGCTCCTCGTTGCCGCCCCGCACCACCTGCACGAACGCGGAGGCCACCTCGCGCACCAGCGTGCCGAGCTCGGCGACGCGCTCGCCGCTGTCACCGCCGATCGCCTCCCAGGGAGGGGTCTCGGAGGAGCGCTCCTCCACGTACGCGCGCCCCTGGTCGGTGAGGTCGAACAGCCTGCGTCCGGCGGTGTCGTCGGAGCGGATCAGCCCCTCGTCCTCGAGCTGCGACAGCGCGGGATAGACCGAGCCGGGGCTGGGCCGCCACACGCCGCCGGAGCGCTCCTGCACCTCCTGCATGATCTGATAGCCGTTGCGCGGCTCCTCCGCGAGCAGCAGCAGCGCGGCCATGCGGATGTCGCCGCGCCGGGCCTTGTGCGCGCGCCAGTGGCGCCCGCCACCGGGGCCGCCGGGTCCGCCGAGGCCGGGGAACCCGCCGAAGAACGGCATGTCGCCGAACGGGCCGCCCTCGGTCCCCCAGCGCGCGCGGTGGCGTGTGCGCCCGCGCCCGCTCATCGAGCGGCACGCTTGGCGTGGAATCCATTCTGTGTGCGAATACATCTCAAATCAACTCCTTCGTATAACGACACATCACGATACGCTCACGATATATCGTTTCTCCGGAAATTCAAGTGGCGGCGGGGCGGGCTCAGTGGCGGAAGTGGCGCACGCCGGTGGCGACCATCGCCACGTGGGCGGCGTCGGTGGCGGCGACCACCTCCTCGTCGCGCACCGAGCCGCCGGGCTGGATGATCGCCTCGACGCCGGCGTCGATCGCCAGCTGCGGCCCGTCGGCGAAGGGGAAGAACGCGTCGGAGGCGAGCGCGGAGTGGGCGAGCAGCTGCGGCTGGGCCTCGCGCGCCTTCTCCACGGCGATCCGCACCGCGTCGACCCGGCTCATCTGACCGGCGCCGATGCCGATCGTGGCCTGGTGGGCGGCGATCACGATCGCGTTGGAGCGCACGTGGCGGCAGACGCGCCAGGCGAACTCGAGATCGCGCCACTGCGACTCGGAGGGGGCGTGGCGGCCCATCGCGCGCATCTGCGCGCGCCCCTCGACCACGGCGTCGCGCTCCTGCACGAGCAGCCCGCCGAGCACCGGCTTGCCTTCGAGCTCGACCGCGATGGGCGCCGCGCCGGGGGCACCGCCCGGCGCGGCGTCGGCGTCGGCGTCGGCGGCGGTGGTGGCGGTGGGCTCACCGTGGCCCGCCCCCTCACCGGGGTCGCTCAGCTCGAGCAGGCGCACGTTCTTCTTGGCGCTCAGCACCTCGAGCGCGGGATCCTCGAAGGAGGGCGCGAGCAGCACCTCGATGAACTGCTGGGAGAGCGCCTCCGCGCATTCGCGATCGACGGGCCGGTTGAGCGCGATCACCCCGCCGAACGCGGAGAGCGGATCGCAGGCGAAGGCGCGCTCGTAGGCGTCGCGCACGTGCTCGCCCAGCGCGCAGCCGCAGGGGTTGTTGTGCTTGACGATCGCGCACGCGGGCTCGGCGAACTCGAACGCCAGCTCGCGCGCGGAGGCGAGGTCGAGCAGGTTGTTGAAGGAGAGCTCCTTGCCGTGCAGCTGGCGCACCCCCGCCAGCAGGTGCGTGGGCGCGCCGACCTGCGCGTAGTAGGCGGCGCGCTGGTGGGGATTCTCGCCGTAGCGCAGCGCCGTCACCTTCTCGTAGGCGAGCGCGCGCTGGGGCGGGAAGCGCTCGCCCAGGCGCGTGGCGAACCACGCGGCGATCGCGGCGTCGTAGCGCGCGGTGAGCGCGAACGCGGTGGCCGCCAGGCGCCGGCGCGTGGCCAGCGAGAGCCGTCCCTCGTGGGCGCGCAGCTCCTCCAGCACCGCGTGGTAGTCGGCGGGGTCGACCACCACAGCCACGAACGCATGGTTCTTGGCGGCGGCGCGGATCATCGTGGGCCCGCCGACGTCGATGTTCTCGATCGCCTCCTCCTCGGATACGCCGGCGCGGGCGACCGTGCGCTCGAAGGGATACAGGTTGGCGCACACCAGATCGACCTGCTCGATCCCCTGCGTGGCGGCTTCCTCCAGATGCGCGGGCCGGTCGCGGCGCGCCAGCAGGCCGGCGTGCAGGCGTGGATGGAGCGTCTTCACCCGGCCGTCCATGATCTCGGGGAAGCCGGTGAGCGCGTGCACCGCGCGCACGCTCACCCCGGCGTGCTCCAGCTCGCGCGCGGTGCCGCCGGTCGAGACGAGCTCCACCCCCAGCTCCCGCAGGCCGCGCGCCAGCTCGACGAGCCCGCGCTTATCGGAAACCGACAACAGCGCGCGGCGCACGCGCACCTCGCCCGGCTGGGCCGCCTCGATTCCAGGACGCGGGCCGGCCTCGGTGCCCGCCGGCGAGGTGGTGGCGGTAGTGGCGGTGGTGGTCGTCGGGATCTCGCCGTGGCCGTCCATCACAGTCAGCCTACTGTTGGATCGCGGCGGCACCGGGGTCGATGACGATGCGCCGCGGGTTGTGGGGATCGGGAGCGAGCGCGTGGGCGGCGAAGAGGCGCACCGCGTCGGGCAGGAGCGAGTGCTCGAGCGGGCGCAGCGCGTCGAGCACCTCGCGCGGCTCGCGCGCGGCGGGCAGCTCGAGCGCGCGCTGGAGGATCACCGGACCGCTGTCGACGCCGGCGTCGACGAAGTGGACGGTGACGCCGAACACCTTCACGCCGTAGGCGAGCGCCTGCTCGATCGCGCGCAGCCCCGGAAACGCGGGCAGCAGCGAGGGGTGCACGTTGACCACCGCGCGGTCGAACCGCTCCAGGAAGGGCTCGCCCAGCAGCTCCATGTAGCCGGCCAGCACCACCAGCCGCGCGGCGCGCTGCTGCAGCCAATCGGCCATCGCGCGGTCGCGCGCGTGGCGATCGGGGTGCTCGGCGCGCGCGAACACGCGCGTGGGCACCCCGCGCTCGCGCGCGCGCGCGAGCGCGGGCGCGTGGGCGACCGAGGAGGCCACCGCCACGATCTCCGCCTCGCGCCCGTGGACCGTGTCGAGCAGCGCCTGCAGGTTGGTGCCGGTGCCGGACACGAGCACCGCAACGGGCAGCGGCGGCGCCGTCGGCGCGTGAAGCGCCGCGCCGGCGCGTTGCGGCGCCGGCGGGTCGGCGCGCTCGCGCTCGTGCGCTGAGGCCGATGGGGGCGATGGGGACGATGGAGGCGATGGGGGCGCCACGCCGGCGCACCCTAACCGCAGCGCGTGGCGGGCGCTACGCTGCGTAACCGACATGCGGTTCCTCATTCACGCTTCCACCGAGTTCGAGGCGGGCATCGTCAGGGAGCGCCTCGCGGAAGCCGGCATCGAGGCGGCGTTCGAGATGAGCGCGATCGGGATGATGGGCATGTCGGCCGCGGGGGGCGACATCTACGTGGAGGACGACGAGCTGGCGCGCGCGCGGCGGGCGCTGTACGACGCGGGCGAGGTGAGCCACGAGGAGCTGGAGGAGCTGAGCGAGGAGCTGCCGCCGCCGCTGTGACGCCTCTCACAGAGGCAGCCCGGGGGGAGCGCTATCCATTGAGTGGTGGTTACATCAGTGGCACTCACTCTCGCCCTTGGGGGCGCACTCGTCGCGGCGCTGCGCTCGGGACGGCGGACCGACCTCATCGATAGGCACCCATACAACAACCGCCACAGCGACGCCACCGCGGCTCGCGACGACAGGCTGCTCGGCGGCCACCCGACTCGCGGTCGCGGTTAGCCGGTTGGTGCGTTAGCGCCGCGGGCCGGCGCCCTCTCGAGTGGCGCCCGGCCGAGCAGCGGCCGTTGCGTTTTTTGTTTTGAGGATTGGTTCCGCGCGGAATGAATCCTCTTTTTGAATCCCCCAACGGCGCCTCAGACAGACGTGTTCGAGGCCCCGCGGCGGATTTCCTCGCGCCCTTGCGGGCCCAGGCGGGCATGGGGACTTTGATCGAGAGAAGGCCCCCCACCCCTGCTCGCCGTCGCGGGGAGTGGGGCTGGAGCGGCGAGAGGGGGCCGCTCAGGCACGCACGAGCGGCGGCTCGTGCTCGAGCGCGAACTTGCCGGCCGCGTCGGCGCTGCCCTTCAGGGGGTAGTCGCCGCTGAAGCAGGCGTCGCAGTGGGTGGCGCGCGTGGCGCCCACCGCCTCGTAGAGGCCCTCAAGCGAGAGGTAGTGGAGCGAGTCGCAGCCGAGCTCGGCGGCGATCTCCTCGGTGGTGCGCCCGTGGGCGATCATCTCCTCACGTGTGGACATGTCGATGCCGTAGTGACAGGGGTGACGGATGGGCGGCGCGGAGATGCGCAGGTGCACCGCGCGCGCGCCGCCCTCGCGCAGCATCTGCACGATCTGGCGGGTGGTGTTGCCGCGCACGATCGAGTCGTCGACCACCACCAGGCGCTTGCCCTCGATCACCTCCGGCAGCGGGTTGAACTTCAGGCGCAGTCCGTGCTTGCGCAGCTCCTGGCCGGGCTGGATGAAGGTGCGCGCCACGTAGCGGTTCTTCACGAAGCCGTCGTCCTGGGGGAGATTGGCCGCGCGCGCCAGCCCGCGCGCGGCGGGGTTGCCGGAGTCGGGCACCGCGATCACGAGGTCCGCGTCGACCGGCGCCTCGCGCCAGAGGTTCTCGCCCATGCGCGCGCGCACCACCTGCAGCACCTGGTCGTTCATGCGCGAGTCGGGCCGCGCGAAGTAGATGTACTCGAACACGCAGAACGCGCGGCGCGCGGGGGTGGGCAGGGTGCGGCTGGCGAGCCCGTGCTCGCCGAGTGTCACGATCTCGCCCGGCTCCACGTCGCGCAGAAAACGGGCGCCGATGATGTCGAACGCGCACGACTCGCTGGCCACGCAGTAACCGGCGTGCCCGTCGCGATCGGGGGTCCCGCCTCGCGGCTCCAGCGCGCCCAGCGCGAGCGGCCGCAGCGCGTGGGGATCGCGGAAGGCGACCACGCGGTCGCGTGCCATGACCACGATCGAGAACGCGCCCTCCAGCCGCGGGAGCACCGCCGCGATCGCGTCCTCGAGCTGCTCCGCGGGGTGGCTGGCGATCAGCGCGGCGATGATCTCCGAGTCGGAGGTGGAGCTGAAGGTGACACCCTTCTCGACCAGCTCCCGATGGAGCGCGACCGCGTTGATCAGGTTGCCGTTGTGCGC